>JAHDGY010000100.1 GCA_020631555.1 Flavobacteriales bacterium
TTTCATTATATAATTGTTGCCATGTATCGTGATCTATAAATTTACTACTCTTTAGACCACTACACATGTTTATAGACAACACGTTCAAAATACACAACAAACCGAAATTGGAATATTTCAATGGATTGAAACATGGTACAATCGCAATCGAAGACATTCCGCTTTGGGAAATTTAACTATTATCGAATTCAATAATCTAAATAATATCAAAAATGTCGCTTAACTAATTTGTCCACTTTTTTGTAGGAAGTCCAACTATAGTCTCCAGATAAAGGTAGAAGGTCCAGTTTAACTATAGCATCCGTGCAAAAGCGGTAGATAAACATTGAAAGACTTAAGTTGGAATGGCTACAAATGGTAAGCCCCCCTCTGGCCGAAACCAGAGGAGGATGCTTTTACCCACTTAACACCACATTATGATCTTTAATGCTTTATGTGGATGTTATGTTAAGTGTTTGTGTTTGGGTGATGTTATATAGTTAATCGAAATTGAGGCCTAAAAAGTTGGTCAGATTTTCCCTTCGTCAAACAAAATCCTCCCGAACGTTGTTTTGGCCTTTTCAAGTGGCAGCCATCGGCGTAGTTAAAATGATTGAATAAGTTTACATTTGACAGAAATTGGGCATTCGCGCTTATTGGATTGGCTGGGATAATGGCGACGTCATGGGCTTTCGAGCTGATCGTTGCGAATCCTGCAGTTCTAATTTCAAAACTTTAGATAGATGAAAATTAGTGGGTTTACGATGGTTAAAAATGCAGATAAATATTATTTCCCTGTTAAAGAATCGATTGAATCGATTTTACCCATTGTCGACGAATTTGTAATTGCTTTGGGAGATAATGATCCTGGAGATAAAACCCGAGAATTGATTGAATCTATTGAAACAGATAAAATTAAAATTATCGATCGCGTTTGGTCCAAAGCAGATTTTGTAAACGGCAATATTTTAGCTAAAGAAACTTCGTTTGCCCTAAGTCAATGCACCGGAGACTGGTGCCTTTATTTGCAAGCGGACGAAGTTATTCATGAAAAGGATCACGAAACTATAGTTAAGCAATGTCGGGAAAATTTGAAGAGGCCAGAGGTTGACGGTTTGTTATTTGATTATAACCACTTTTTCGGTGACTACGATCACCGTTTGTCAAGTCATGGATGGTATAAAAACGAAATTAGGGTAGTAAGAAATAATGCTAATATTTATTCTTACAAGGACGCTCAATCATTTCGAAAGAACGACAACGAGAAGTTGAATGTAGTGCGCATCGGGGCAGAAATTTACCATTACGGATGGGTTCGTCCTCCAGAATTGATGGAGACTAAGAAAATCAAAATGGATACGTTTTACCACGGTGATAAGAACAAAAAGGCCAGGGAATTGGGGTATGATTACGGACCGCTTGGTCGAATTCCAATTTATAAAGGTTCTCATCCTAAAGTTATGGGAGAGATGATAGACAAACTTGCCTGGAAAGATCGGTTGAATTATTCCAAACGAGCAAATTTGGATCGGCCCAAAATGAAGCACGAGAAACTAAAATATAGAATCATCTCCGCTCTGGAGAATGCACTGAATGGTGGCCAAGAATTTTGGGGGTATTCGAATTGGAATTTAATAAAGTGATTGCTAAAATGGACAATTAAAAATAGTCCATTACCAATCGTCACACCTCAAAGTTTAAGCGTTTAGCATAACTGGCATAACCAGCATCAGGATGTTTTCTTCCGTATCAACAGTTTCCGAAGGGAAAAGGATTCCTGCACGATTTGGCGAACTCATTTCAAGTATTACTTGTTCAGAGTTGATATTCGTAAGCATTTCGAATAAGAATCGAGAATTGAATCCAATTTCCATGTCTTCCCCTTCATAATCACAAGTAAGCCTTTCGTTGGCGGCATTTGCGAAATCCAAATCTTCTGCGTTGATATTCAGCTCACTACCCTTTATTTTTAGACGAACTTGATTAGTAGTTTTGTTTGCAAAGATCGAAACCCTTTTAATAGAGTTTTGGAAAGCCGCTTTGTCAACCACAAGCCTGTTAGGGTTTTCATTAGGAATTACCGCTTCGTAATTCGGATATTTTCCATCGATTAATCTGCAAACTACACTGTACTTACCGAACAGAAATTTAGCGTTCGATTCATTAAACTCGATTTTCACATCTTCCGTATCGTCGATGACGTTTTTCAGCTGATTTAATGGTTTTTTAGGTACTATGAATGCAGATGGTTTATCCGCCTTTGCATCCATTCTTTTATACCGAACTAATTTGTGCGCGTCTGTTGCAACAAAAGTCAAACTGTCGTTACTCAACTGAAAGTATACTCCGTTCATCGCCGGTTTCAGACTATCGTTACCAGTAGCGAAAATGGTTTTATTAATAGCTGAAGCAAGTGTATCTCCAGAGATTACTACATTGCTAGGGTTTTCGATATTCGGAGTTTTAGGGAACTCCTCACCATTATATCCACTAAGCTTATATTTTCCTTGATCCGAAGAAATTTCAATTTGAAAATTATCTTCAATAGAAAAAGTTAATGGTTGATCAGGAAAGGTTTTTAATGTATCCATCAAAAACTTTGCGGGTATAGCCACTTTGCCAACATCTTTCGCCTCAACTTCCAAACTTGTTGACATTACCGTATCCAAATCTGATGCGCAGATTGTTAACTCCTTATCGTTGATTTCAAACAGAAAATTATCCAGTATTGGTAATGTATTGCTCGTGTTTAAAACTCCGCCAACTGCTTGTAATTGTTTCAATAAGCTTGAACTGGATACAATGAATCTCATTTATTTTTGCTGAATTATTGTTCGTGGATCACAAATATAGGTCAATATCCGGGCTCGATCGGGAGCAAATTATTCACAGTATAAGCCATGTTATTAACAACACAGCCGGCACTTTCGGAACATCTTGCATGAATCTAAATACTTAATTTTAGCCTGATCAAATTGACTAAATGGCTGGAAATTCGAAAGGAGCAATTTACGGATCCTTGGTGGCAAACACCGGAATCGCAATTGCGAAGTTTGTAGCAGCAACTTTTACCGGAAGTTCTGCAATGTTTTCGGAAGGAATTCACTCGTTGGTGGATACATTTAATGGCGTGTTGCTTTTGCATGGAATCAAACGAAGCAAACGTCCGGCGGACGAAAAACACCCTTTTGGCTATGGGCTAGAAGTGTATTTCTGGAGCTTTGTAGTTTCCATCTTGATTTTTGCTCTTGGAGGAGGTGTAGCAATTTACGAGGGCATTCATCACATAATGCACCCTCCGACAGATCATTCAAATGTACTCTGGAATTACATTGTATTAAGTATTGCTATTGTTTTGGAAGGATCATCATTGGCCTACGCTATTGTTGAATTTCGTAAATCAAACCCTGGCTTAGGCTTCGTACGGTCGCTTCGCGAGAGTAAAGATGCTGCAAGTACGGCGATAATAATTGAAGAAACCGGGGCAGTAATTGGATTGGTGATGGCACTAGTTGGAGTTTTTCTATCCCACTCTTTAAATCTCCCAATAATCGATGGAATTACCTCTTTGCTAATAGGGATTTTGTTGACGTTTATGGCAGGTTTTTTAGCTGTGGAAAGTAAGCATTTAATGCTTGGAGAGGCTATGACGAAGTCTCAGATTACGGTAATTAGAAGAATTTTGTTGGAGCATCCAACGGTAGATAAGTTTTTGACGCCCAAGACGATGCATTTCGGCCCTAATAGTATTTTGCTTGCTGTGGATGTTGATTTCGCGGAAAATTTGAATTCTACGGATATTGAGAAAGAAACACTCCTTCTCGAAGAGAAAATAAGAGCAGCATATCCTCAGATCGATAAGCTTTTTATTGAATCTAAGCAACTTGAGAATTGATTTTTCGTACTTACCTATCTAATAATGAAATTTATTCGGTATCGGTAATATATGCTTCCACTTACAACTCCCGACTATCGGTGCTCTGCCACTAAATTGCGTTTTTAAAATTATAGATAGTTTAATTCTTTGTGGCCCTATTCGGTCACAGGGGAATCCAATTTGATGGACAAGGTGCTTATCATAGGGGCTACTTCTGACATTGCGCGTGCAATTGCTGACATCTACGCAGAGGAAGGTGCGCAGCTAATCTTTGCGGGCAGGGATGCAGAACAATTAGACGTTCTGCGGAGGCACTATGACGTGAAGTACAATATCAACGCAGAGTTGTTGGTACTTGACGCAAAGACACCAAAAAGGCACAAAAAGGCTTACAATAAATTGGAAAATAAGCCTAACGTTGCGATTTGTGCAATGGGCTATCTTGACAATGTAGAGGATTCTTTAGTTAATTGGGACGAATGTGAAAGTTCTTTAATGGCAAATTATGTTGGGTGCGTATCCATTTTGAATGCCGTTGCCGAGGATTTTAAAGAAAGAGGAGGGGGTGTGATTGCAGGAATCAGTTCTGTTGCTGGTGAACGGGGAAGGCAAAGCAACTTGATTTATGGTAGTGCTAAGGCTGGATTTTCTACCTACTTGGATGGTTTAAGGAATAGAATGCGAAGGCAGAAGGTATACGTCGTTACCATAAAGCTAGGTTTTGTTCGTACTCGCATGACCGAAAATATTAAATTGCCAAAAAAGCTTACGGCCGAACCAGAGTTGGTAGCCGAAAAAATCAGAAGAGCGATTCGTCGTAAGAAAAACACAGTGTTTATTCTACGTCGATGGCGATGGGTGATGTTTGTGATCAAACATATTCCTGAATTTGTATTTAAGCGATTGCGGTTATGAGAACATTGGTATTATTTGATTTTGACGGTACCATTACGGATAAGGATTCATTTATTGCATTGTTAAAGTTTCATGTCGGGACTTTTCAAGTACTGCTTGGCTTTGTGTTGTTTGGCCCTTGGGTGGTTGGTTATTACTTACGGCTCTATCCGAATCACAAATTAAAGAGCAGAATTATACGTTATTTTTTTGGAGGCATGACCATTGCAGATTTTGAGGCATTGGGAGTAGACTTTTGCCGAGACAAAGTTCCGTTCTTGATTCGTAGAAAAGCGCTGAAGGAAATTGAAAAGTGGAAATCGAGAGGAGCGGAAATATATATTGTTTCGGTTTCAATAGAAGAGTGGATCAAGCCATGGCCGTTTCAACATGGGTGTAAAGTTATTGGCACGAGGTTGGAGTATCAATCTGGATACTTAACAGGCTAGTTTTCAGGAAAGAACTGTTATGGATAAGAAAAAGTAAATAGAATTAGTTCAATAGTGGATTTAGAGTGTTTTGATCACATTGCAGCTTACGGAGATTCCAAATTAGGAGATAGGCCAATGTTGTCGATTGCAACAGAACAACACTTTAAGCCATTCAGAACTAATTAAAGTTGTAGGTTTTATAACCGGAAAGCCACGCAATAGCTTTTTCCTTTTTGGTGAAGAATTTTGTCGGAACTTTCGGCGGAAAAACTTTCATGTAGATGCTCGCGCCCAAGCGTTCAAATTCGTCTCTAACCAGAATACCGGTAGCAGTAAGATAGCGCATAGCCTCGCCTGTTGAAAGATATTTATTCGCCTCCCGGTTCAAGTTAACAGCCTCACCTAGTTCTACATATAGGGGTAATGCTACACCATCACAAATCTTGATTCGATCACGAACGATAATCTTGGCAATTTCTAAGTTAATAACCGACAAGTCAGACTTAAATATTTCATAAACAACATTGTTTTCAATCCAGTACTCGCAATAGTTGTTCTCCAAATAATTGCTTTTTGTGCTAGTCATTTCCTCCAAACAGTATAATAATTGTGGACCAATATAGGGATATGTTACATTTGTAATACTACTATGTTTACGGGAGGAAGCGCTAGAGCCCAGTCACTGGGCGCAATCATACTAATTTAATTTAGATATGTCATGAGGCAAAAGGTGGTAGATAGCATCTACGAAATCATTTCTAAGGGTGTGAATCAAGGGATCGCGCAGTTGTATACGGAGGATTCAACTTACAATGGGACAACCATAACATTCAATAATAAAGAGCATTATAATTTTGGGTCGTACTCGTATCTCGGCCTTGAATTAGATCCACGGCTTAAAAATGGTGCGATTGATGCCATAAACCGTTTTGGTGTTCAGTACGGATCTTCAAGAACTTACATGTCCTGCACATTGTATGCTGAGTTGGAAAAATTGATGGAAGAAATGTTTCAAGCTCCAATTTTGTTGGTTCCAACAACCACGCTAGGGCATGTGGCAGTTATGCCGATTGTAGTAGAAGAGGGGGATGTAATCATCATGGATCAGCAAGTGCATTCAAGTGTTCAGTTTATGGTCGGGAACTTAAAGGGTAACGGAATTCCAAGTAAGATTGTTCGACATAATGATATGGAAGATCTTGAAAAGAAGATCGTTGATTTATCGGAACGCTTTAATCGAGTTTGGTACATGGCAGATGGTGTCTATAGCATGTACGGAGATGTCGCACCGATTCAGGAAATAGTGCGATTGCTTGACAAGTACAAAAAATTTCACCTCTACATTGACGATGCGCATGGCATGAGCTGGGCTGGTAAGAATGGGACAGGCTTTGTGTTAAGCCAAACTGCTATGCACAAAAAAATGATTCTGGCGACATCACTTAACAAGGCTTATGCTGCTGGAGGAAGTGTTTTTATAATTCCAGATGCACAGCTTTGTCAGAAGGTTAGGACTTGCGGAGGGCCATTAATTTTTGCGGGCCAACATCAAATGTCTGCACTGGGCGCTAGTATTGCATGTGCTCGAATTCATCTTTCGCCGGAAATTGAGGAATTACAAGAAGAGTTGATGACTAAAATTAAGTACTGTCATGACTTACTTTTGAGGTATAACTTGCCAGTAATTTCCGATGGAGAAACTCCAATTTTTTTCGTTGGGCTTGGTTTGCCGAGATTAGGATATAATCTGGTTAAGCGAATGATGATCCAGGGGTTTTGCGTCAATCTCGCAATTTATCCGGCAGTAGCCGAGAGTTGTACCGGTATTCGATTTACAATAACAGTCAATAATACATTTGAACAAATTCAATCTCTGGTAACAACATTAAGCTGCCAGTTTCAGGAAACTCTTATTGAAGAGAAGAGAAACATCAAACACATTTACCAGAGTTTTAGACGAGTAAAGAAATTTGAAGTGGCTCCTTTAGAGATCCCAAGTTCTTCAACTTCGTCTCATGGACTGAAGATTAAGCACTATAGCTCAATAGATAAAATCAATAAAGGTTTGTGGAACAGGTTGCTAGGCAATACCGGAAGTTTCGACTGGTCTGCGTTGAAGATGCTTGAAACAGCCTATTCTGGACATGACCTACAGGAACACAATTGGGAGTTTCACTACGTAATCGTTTATGATAAAGAGAATTATCCTGTATTGGCAACTTATTTTACAGAGGTTTTGGCTAAGGATGATGCTCTGGCTCCAGCAGTTGTATCTCTACAAATTGAAAAAGAGAGAAACACAGATCCATATTTATTGTGTTCCAATACCTTGGTAATGGGATGTCCTTTGTCGATTGGTAAACATCTGCATTTAGATCGTTCCCGAAAAGAGTGGAGAGATGCTTCCGTATTAATGCTCGATTTAGCTTGGGCGATTCAAGAAGCAAAAGGAATTAATGTTTTGCATTTTAGGGATTTTCCGGAGTATGACCAAGAGTTTAATGATTTTATGACCGGTCAGGGATTTATAAAACTTGAAATGCCCAAGACCTATGTGGTAAATGACATTGTTAAAGTAGATATACTGGACCAATTAAAGAGCAGGTACCGAACATTTGTCAAGCGTCGGGCGGTGTATAAAGAGCATTATTTTACGGTTAAGTATTCTGATGGTGTATTGGCGGAAGATCAAGCCCGGGTAATTGAATTGTATAATAATGTTAGAGACAAAAGTTTTGAACTAAACTTATTTGATCACCCAGATTCATTTTTCGAAGCGACTAGGCATTCGGAAGGCTGGGATGTTATTAAATTACATATTAATTGCGAGCCTGGAGTTACGAAAAATGAGAACGCAGCGGCTATTGCTTTATGTTACAAAAAGGGTCGCTCGTATGATTTCCTTATTGCAGGTTTAGATTATGACTATGTAGAGGATTATGATGTTTATCATCAGCTATTGTGGCAAATCGTTAAGAGAGCACAACAACTCAATATGCATAAAATCCAGCTTGGATTCACAACAGGCCAGAGTAAGCGCAAGTTTGGTGCAGATGAAGTACGTCAACTGTCCTTTGTACAAATGAAGGATAACTACAACGCAACGGTCATTCACTCTATGGGCGAGCTTTCGGGGAGTTTGATTGCCAGAAACTCTGTTAAAAATAACGTTAGTTAAAAACCCAAGTTATTTGAGTACCGATTGTTGACCCCGGCCAATCTAAATCGAAATTGGTTTCTAAAACTCAGCTTGTTCCATAAGCATAATCTACGCGAACGTTAAATGGGATATTGGTAATTTATGTAGTCGCTCCTTAAAAACTGCGGTACTCTCTGTTTATTAGCAGTAATTGGTGCATGAATTTGGCATTTGCGGTGTTTAAAATTGCAAGGTTAGAGTTATTTTGGGCTTAAA
>JAHDGY010000101.1 GCA_020631555.1 Flavobacteriales bacterium
CTAACTGGTCATTTTCAGCCGGAATTACATGGTCAACTTTACAGGAATACACAATCAACTAGCGAAAATGAAACGCAGATATGTAGTAGAAGGGGCATTTTCTAAAGAAGATTATGACGAGTTTCGAACGGAGATGGAAGCCCAAATTCATCAAATTCAATCCGAGTTACGCAAAAATGGCTTCGAAAAATCGAACCTTGACAAAGCAATTGATGCAGCGCTACAATACGCATTGAACATCAGTGATTTATGGAAAAAGGGCGACATTCAAGTGAAGCGAATTCTTCAAAAATTGGTGTTTCCAGACGGAATTATGTATGACTTCGAAAATGACCATTATCGAACCGCTCGAATTAACAATTTTTGGATGGTAGGCTCTTCTCTACCAGATGATAACGGAAAGCATAAAAAAAGGGACAACAGTTGTTGTCCCTTGTTAGTGCCCAAGGTGGGAGTCGAACCCACACGCCCAAACGGACACATGGCCCTCAACCATGCCTGTCTACCAATTCCAGCACTTGGGCTAAAAGCACCAATTAAAATTAGGCGCGGCAAATATAATGTTTAGCAGCGAATATGATTAAATATCAGCCGGAACAATGTTGACTTTTACATCTAGTTTCTCCTTAAAGATGGAACCTTCTTCAAGCATTTCTTCATCATCAGGATCGTAAAACCAATTGATAATTACTTCTCTGCCTTGCTTGTGCAATTCTTGTACGTACAGCATTAAGTCGATTATCATTTTTTGTGACATTGAATTTATGTAGTCCAAATGAAAAACCAATTCAATTTTATTTCGGCTCACAGCAGAAAATTCCTTGAGCCAAGAAACGACCGGAGCATAAAAGGCTGTTGCGTTTTCGGGTATTGAACGACCTAAAACTTCTACTTTACCAGGTAGATAGGTACAAATAATTTTTGGAGTATTTTCTGTCCCTTCAATTATCAAATCTTTCATATTGGTTTGTGTGGGTATGTAGTGAAAGCAAGTATAGCAATTTATCAGGAAATTATGTTTGGCTGAGGGTATTTAACTAATTAAGCCTGCCGAAAAAGGGACTATTGTATTTGTTGATTTTTACTCGGATTAAATAAATTAAGTGGAGTTTAACTGTGCAAATGTTCATCTTTGATCCATGTTTACTATAGATAACACGGTAAAGTCAGCTGAAAGCTATTGTTTAGATAAGTTAAATGGTGTATATTCTGATAGAGAGATTAGGCAAATAATTAGAAGCATATTCAGCCACTTATTTGACTGGAATTCTGCAGATTTTTTGCTCAGAAATAATAAGCGTCTGTCAGAGTCCGATTTACTAAGGCTGCGTGAAGCGATTAAAGAGTTGCAGTCGGGAAGACCTTTGCAATACGTTCTCGGCACGGTTCAATTTCAAGATTTAAGTTTGGAGGTAAATGAAAATGTGCTCATTCCAAGACCCGAAACTGAAGAGTTGGTTCGTTTAATTGGTGTCGATTGCGCAGGACTTCACGAGCCCAGAATTCTAGACATTGGTACCGGATCAGGTTGCATTGCCTTGTCGTTAAGTTCTATGTTCAAGCAATCCACAGTTTGTGGGGTCGATGTCGATATAAATGCACTCCAAGTCGCTGAGCGAAACGCGAGAAGAAATGGAATAGAAGTGAATTTTAAGCAACTTGACATCTTAAATTGTAATCGTTCTGAATTGGATCAACTCCAATGGGATATTATTGTTAGTAATCCGCCGTATGTATTGGAAAGTGATAAATCTCAAATGGAGACTAACGTCCTTGAATTTGAGCCCCATCAAGCTTTGTTTGTACCCGATAACGATGCCCTAATATTTTACGATGCCATATTAAAACACGCGGACTACGGATTAGTGGCTGGGGGCCAAATATATTTTGAGATACATGAAAACAAAGGAGAACAAATGAAACGACTTTTAGAAAAGTATGCATTTGAACAGGTGGAAATAATGAAAGATTTATTTGGTAAGAGTAGGTTTGTTCGTGGCGTAAAAAGGTAAGACTTATCTTGCGCCATCAATAAATTAGCTAGCATTTTCGACAATATGAGCGAGATTAACCCCAAGATTAGAGTTGAAGAATTAACTAAGCTTCTTAACGAGCACAATCACAGGTATTACGTTTTAAATGAGCCCGAGATTTCAGATTTCGATTTTGATGCGTTGCTGAGAGAATTGGAAAATTTAGAGAAGTCGCATCCTGAGCTTGCGGATAAAAATTCACCTACGCAGCGCGTGGGAGGGGATATCACCAAGAACTTCGAATCGGTTGCTCATGATTATCCAATGCTGTCCTTGAACAACACGTATTCGAATGAAGAATTGCACGATTTTGCAGAAAGAACAATTAAAACGCTTGAGCGTGAGCCGGAATATATTTGTGAATTAAAGTATGATGGTGTTGCAATAGCAATTGTTTATGAGAATGGTAGGTTGGTTCGTGCTGTCACGAGAGGAGACGGTTCAGTAGGAGAGGATGTTACGGCCAATGTGCGGACCATTCGAACTATTCCACTCGAATTAACTGGCGATTATCCTGAAAAGTTTGAGATCCGAGGAGAAATAGTTTTTCCTCATGAAGCATTTAATGCTTTGAATGCGTCTCGAGAAAAGCTGGGTGAGCCAAAATTTGCCAATCCACGCAACACAGCTTCAGGAACCATTAAGATGCAAGATTCCTCTATTGTGGCTGGTCGGGGGCTTGACTGTTTCTTGTATTCCGTATTGGGCGTCGATTTTGAATCTCACTACGAAGGAATTCAGGCTGCGCGACGTTGGGGGTTTAAAGTACCTAGTGAAGAATTACGTTATATCACCCGTGTCAATTCCATTGATGGTGTGGAGAAATTTATACAGTATTGGAACAAAGAGCGTGAGCAATTACCCTTTGAAACGGATGGAATCGTGGTGAAAGTTAATGGTACTGCTAATCAAAAGCTACTTGGTTCTACTTCTAAATTTCCAAGATGGGCAGTAGCGTATAAATTCAAAGCGGAGCGCGTTGCAACAGTTCTAGAACGGGTAACTTATCAAGTTGGAAGGACGGGTGCAATTACTCCGGTGGCAAATTTGGTACCAGTGCAGTTAGGCGGAACTATGGTGAAGAGGGCTTCTCTCCACAATTCCGATCAAATAGATAAATTAGACGTTAGAGAGGGTGATACGGTGTTTGTAGAGAAAGGCGGAGAAATCATTCCTAAAATTGTTGGAGTAGACAAGTCATCGCGATCGGAAGACACTAAGAAACTAGTGTACGCTGATCGATGTCCGGAGTGTGGTGAAACCCTTGTTAGAAAGGAAGGAGAGGCCCAACATTATTGTTTGAATGAGTCGGGATGTCCACCTCAGATCAAAGGTAAAATACAGCATTTTATTGGTCGCAAAATGATGAATATTGATGGTCTGGGAGCGGAAACTGTTGAGCAATTATTTGAGGCAAAATTGCTAAATAATATTGCGGATTTGTATGACTTGAAAGCGGAATATTTGTTGCCTTTGGAACGAATGGCAGAGAAATCCGTGAACAATATTTTAGCAGGAATTGAGGCTTCGAAGACAGTTCCTTTTCCCCAGGTTTTGTATGCAATTGGAATTCGTTACGTTGGTGAAACTGTTGCTAAAAAATTGGCACAGCATTTTGGCAGCGTTAAAAATCTTTTGGAAGCCGATTTAGAAACCCTAGTGAATGTAGATGAAATCGGACAAAAGATTGCTGAAAGTGTAAAGGACTATTTCGAAATTCCTGAGAATATTGATCTGATTAATCGATTGATTAAAGCAGGATTAAAACTAGAATTGAATAAAGAGGAGTTAGAAAATAGGTCAAATAAATTAGAAGGTCTTACCTTTGTTGTTTCGGGAGTTTTTTCCAGCATGTCTCGTGACGAAATAAAGAATGCTGTTGAGACGAACGGAGGAAAGGTTACTTCATCTATTTCCAAAAAGACTAGTTATTTGATCCGTGGAGAAAACATGGGACCAAGTAAGCTGGAAAAGGCGGAAAAGTTGGAGATAGCGCTTATAAGTGAAGAGGAATTTGTGGCAATGCTTGAATAGTAACTTTTTATAGTTTTGACACGCAACAGTTGATAAATAGATTTAATGTGTCCCGCTGAATAAGATGTTCATTGTAATTTGGTTGGTGATAATGTAGGTTATGGTAAGTCATTCATGGATAGAAAGATATAGGCTGAAGCAAGCCTTGAAGGCGGAGCCGCTCCGGGCTGTTAGAGCTGTTAATTTGGAAAATGCCAGATCGGTTGGGTTGCTGATTAAGTTGGATTCTGAAGAGACTTTGGAGATTACTCATCAGTATATTAAATATTTGAAAGGAGAACATGGAATAAAAAATGTTCATTCTTTGGCAATAGTTAGCGATAAGTCTGTACCGGAATTTATAAAGCCGCAAAGTAATTTTGATGTGGTTACGAGTAAAGATATGGCTTGGGGAGGTAAACCGAAATCTGAAGCTGTCAATAGTTTCGTTGAAAGGCAGTTTGACATATTAATTGACCTTTCTCAAACCAAATCCCTGCCAATCGTACATTGTCTTATTCATTCTGCTGCTAAGCTTAAAGTTGGAGGGAACAGCGAATCGCACCAAGAACACTACGATTTGTTTATTGAAAAGCAGTCAAAAAGCATTACCGCTTTTATTAAAGAAGTAAATTATTATTTGCTAATGCTCAATAAGAGTGCATAATCGTTTAAATACTCAACAATTAGTTAATTTTATTTCTCTCTTTAAGAAATACGCTTAATTTTATCTTAATAAAATCAGTAAAATGAAGATGTTTACAGGTGTTGGAGTTGCTTTGGTAACGCCGTTTAGCGACAATGGTTTGGTAGACTTTCCTGGATTACAACGACTGGTTGAACACAATCTGGAAGGTGAAATAGATTACCTGGTGGTTCACGGAACTACAGGAGAATCCGCAACACTTAGTAAACTGGAAAAACGGTCGATTCTTGATTTTATCATTGAAATAAATAATGGTCGTGTGCCTATTGTTTGGGGAGTTGGCGGAAATAATACTGCGCAAGTGGCAAAGGACCTTTCGGAATCTAACCTGAATGGAGTTGATGGCATTTTGTCGGTTAGTCCATACTATAACAAACCCTCGCAGCAGGGATTGATTGAGCATTACAAAACAATAACTGATTCGACTGATTTGCCGATAATTTTGTACAACGTACCAGCTCGTACGGGCTCTAATATGGAAGCTGAAACCGTTCTGCAGCTTGCTGATTCGTTTAGTAATATTGTTGCTGTAAAGGAGGCTTCGTGTGACTTAGTGCAAGTCATGGAAATTATCAAAGGAAGAACGGAAGATTTTGCCGTATTGTCTGGTGATGATGCCCTGGCTTTTCCAATCGTGTGTTGCGGTGGAGATGGACTGATTTCCGTTGTTGGAAACGCTTTTCCGAGGGAAACTTCTTCGCTCATAAGGTCGGCACGCAATGGTGACCTTGAACAAGCGAAAAAGTTTCATTACGAACTGATTGAAATAATTCAGCAGCTTTTTGCCGATGGCAATCCTGGTGGAATCAAAGAGGTTCTTAAATACATGAATGTTTGCAACAATTATGTACGACTTCCATTGGTTCCTGTTAATGAACGGGTAAGTCGTAAATTGTATGAACTTCTGGCTGAATCTAAATTATTGATGTCACCTCAAGGTGCATCTTCTTAAGGAAAAGGTTATTCATCAGTTTCGTCGGTAGTCATTAAACCTCCTAGTTGATAGTTGACACTTTTAGTTAATTCACCTGCTTCGTCAAAAAAGTTCCATTGACTTATAGGAATATAATCAAACATTACATTGTCGAATTGTAGCTGTCCCGACGATTTTAACTTGCCATTAGGATGATAATCCTTTCTCGAATATAATAGACTCTTTTTGTCGCTTAAGAGCATATCGGATTTTGGCTTACCATTTGGAAAATAGCTAATTATCTTCTCATGGTATGCTAAATCTTTATGGAACACTTCCTCATACTTTAGATTTCCATTTTTGTGGTACTCCGCTATTTCCACCGGATGACTCTTAATTAATTTGGTAAGACATTTCAGCTTGCCAGAAGAAAAGTACTGCTTTAGAAGAGCATTGTCATTGTCGATGGTAATAAAATCTCGTTCCAGTTCTCCGTTGGGATAGTAATTTTTATAGTGCTTCAACTGGCCATCCATGTAAAATCCGTGGTGAAGCAGCTGGCCATTTTTATAATAGTCTTGAATCCATCCTTTTGCCGCATAACCATCAATTAGTCTAACCGAATCCCCTGACAATGTAGGATTCAATCCATCGAAAAGAGTAATACCCTTTTTTGGGTGAATAATCTCTTTTGAATACTTTTTTTCCCGGGTTTCAGATTGGTCTGTTGTAGCATAAGTAAGCAGATCCTGGGCGTGAGATTGGGAAATTAAAACGCAAAAACAGCCCACCATAGTAGGAATTGCACACAGTTTCATAGTTTGGTCTTTTAGGTTGACAGACTTTTGTGTACGGGGAAAAGGCAATAAAGATTCGTTATCAACGATTTATGTTGAATAAGCTACTTTTTTCTAATACCAAATCCGAGGTAGGCTTGGGCAATTGTCATTAAAGGACTTAGAATGTTAAAAAAGCAATACATCCAATATTCTCCGGTAGCTACACCCAATACTGAGGCTTGAGCATTTCCACAGGTATTCCATGGAATTAGTACAGACGTCACAGTTCCAGAATCTTCCAACGTTCTACTCAATAATTCAGGTGAGAGTCCTCGTTTTTTATATTCTTCAGAAAACATCTTTCCGGGAACTACAATCGCTAAATACTGATCGGAAGTAGCCAAATTAAATCCAAAACAGGTCATCGCGGTAGTGGCTACTAATGATCCAGTGCTTTTCACTAGTTGCAGTACAGATTTTGTGATTGTACTCAAGAATCCTGTTGCTACCATAATTCCACCAAAAGTCATTGCAGTAATAATTAGCCAAACTGTATTGAGCATGCCTACCATACCTTTGGAACTAAGTAAATCTGCAACACTTTCTATGTCTGATTTTAGTGATACGCTGTCCGCCATAGCCGTTATAATGGCAATGTATCCGTTCCGAAACGTGCTGGCATCTGATCCGCCGATTTCTTGAATAACCTTTGGTTGAAAAATAAGCGCTTCCAAGGCTCCTAAAAAGGTTCCAATTAACAATGCTGGAGCAGCAGGAACCTTTTTAATAATCAAGAAAATTACAGCCCCAGGAATTAAAAATAACCAAGGAGTTATGGAAAATTTATTTTGCAATTCAAGAAGAATATTTTCTATGTTTTCTGTACTGGTCGAATTGTCAATCGTGAAGCCCCAAATCAAGAAGATGACTAATGTAATGGACATTGTGGGAATGGTGGTCCAAAGCATATACCTAATGTGCACAAACAGTTCTGCGCCAGCCATTGCAGGTGCTAAGTTGGTAGTATCGGAAAGAGGAGACATTTTGTCGCCAAAATACGCACCGGAAATAATTGCTCCTGCTATTACTGGACTCTCAATGCCCAGGTTCTGGCCAATTCCTAACATGGCAACCCCAACCGTTGCAATAGTAGACCATGAACTTCCAGTGGCGAGGCTAACAATTGCGCTTACAGCACACGCTGCAAACAAGAAGATCGTAGGATTTAAAATCTGTAAACCATAATACACCATTGTAGGGATAACTCCACTAATCAACCAAGTTCCGGCTAAAGCGCCGATAAGGAGTAATATTATCATTGCGGGGATCGTAGTTGCAATATTCCCAACGGCGTTTCTGAATAGATCGTCCCATTTTTGTCCTTGAAGAACGCCTAGCACACCTGCTACACCAGCGCATAGCAGAAGACTAATTTGGTTTGGGCCAAAGGAAGAGTTATCGGAATAGATAGTAACATTGATCCAAAGTGAAATAATCAAAACAATAATAGGCACTATCGCCACCCAAAATTTGGGGGTAGTTACATTTGATATTGGGCTCTCGTTTTCCATGGAAGCAAACAAATATATTCAACTTCATGGATTCTTGAGATGCTTGCTGAGTCTTATTTTTGATTAATTAGTCACTCCTTAAAAACTGCCGTACTCTCTGTTTATTAGCAGTAATTGGTGCATGAATTTGGCATTTGTGGTGTTTAAAATTGCAAGGTTAGAGTTATTTTTGGCTTAAATTCTTGATACCTTTGCACATAAAGTAGTTTGAGATTGTTGATTAAGTTCTGTTGTTGGTTGATTTTTCATTCTATTCATTCTTTATATTGTTGCTGATAAATGAGTTACAAACAGGTCAATATATCTCAGATGAGTTTTGCCAGTTACGATGTTGATCGACGCACGTCGAAGAATAAGTTTTTCAAGGAGATAGACACTTTAATCGATTGGTTACCGGTAGAG
>JAHDGY010000016.1 GCA_020631555.1 Flavobacteriales bacterium
CTCAGAAGCTTATTTTCCATTCCGACAGAGGCGTACAATACGCTTGTGGTGAATTCTCTAAACTTTTAGAATCTAATCCAATGGTCATTAGAAGTATGAGTAGAAAAGGAAATTGTTGGGATAACGCAGTGGCCGAAAGTTTCTTCAAAACTCTAAAAGTAGAGCATGTTTATAGACAACATATTCAAACTAAACAACAAACCGAGATTGGAATATTTCAATGGATTGAAACATGGTACAATCGACAGCGAAGACATTCTGCTCTGGGAAATCTAACTATTTGCGAATTCAATAATCTAAATAAGATCAAAAATGTCGCTTAACTAATTTGTCCACTTTTTTGTAGGAAGTCCACCGTACTAGTCCGCAACAAAGCGTGCAAAGAGACTTGTTAGATTAACAAGTTTGTGCATCGAAATATGCATAAACTAATACTCAAACAGAACTAAATCAGATTTTTGTTCATGAGCTTCATTAATCCATCGGTCAAATTCCTGTTTCTTGACCAGAGAGATTTTTTGGGAGTTCACAAAGGTTGATGCCCCCATCAAAGATGAATTACGAATCAAATACATTGCGGGTTTACCTTCGGGTACGCCCAATTCCAACTCCACATCTGCACCCAAAAAGTGCGGCCGAAAATATGGCGAAGACAAAAACACGCCAGGGTTAATGGCCTTCCAATCGTCGCAATCTAGAGGTCTACCAAACGCGCCCACCAAAAGTTCAATAACATACCAGTGTTTTGCCCAATTAGCAACCTCACCGACAGAACCTAGTCCTAACAAATAATCTAGGATACCATTACACGGTTGCCAACCGCCCTTTTTTCCCATCGACGCATTTAATTTGTCAAAATACGGTTCTCCCGATATTTTTATTTGCCCCAAAAGAGATTCATTTTTCGAACCTATCATTTTTGAAAATTCATCAATTTTCAACGCGTACGGCATCACGCTTACTCCCATTCTAATCTTATTTTATACTACAACGGTTCCAAAAACTCCGATTGGCGCCCATTGTAAATGATGGTAAGAAATCTGATCCATACTTCCTCTTGCAAATCGAAGCCACAGCCAGCAAACATAACGAAATCCATCCATTAGGATAATAATATCACTAGAAAGTGTCGTCATAAGGTATTTGCCCAAATGCTGACACCATCTAGCACCTCGAACCATGCTAAAAATTCTGAAATACAGTTTTCTGTTTGGCCGAATCCTTTCACAGATGAAGCAGTTTTGTCTACGAACTTCAGGTTGAATAACGCAGAAATGGTATGGCTAAACAACTTTGGGCAAAAAGTAAAAGATCAAAAAAACATCTCTGGACATTATGTACCGATTCTATCCACTGGACTTGCCAAAGGAACCTCCAATATTCAAACATTACAACAAGACAAAATACTACACGCTACCAAAGTAGTAATTCAGTAATTGCAAAACCCAATTAGAGTCTAAAACGAAGGAATCCTGTACTCATTGACAATGTAGAGCCATCTTCCTTGAAATAGCTGCTCGCATCTCGTGAGGCAATACCTATTTCCCAAGTGCCGTTAGCAAGTTGCAATCCAATCCCCATTGGCATTTGAGTTGGATAATTTCCGCCCGAAGTGAATCCCATAGAAAATCGCAACCAGCTCAAAGGTTTAAAGTCACCACCTATTCCGACTAATGCCTTTTCGTAACTACCAGGAACATCATTGGCCGGCAAAACAATGTCAATTCCTACATCCAACAAATCACCTATCTCCATACTTGCTCCTAACCGAACAGCCGTTGGCAAGGACACAGTTAGTCGCAAAGGGCTGTTCTTACTAAGTAAACTAGAAACTTGATCTGATGGGTTTAAATTATCAATTCCTCCGGTAGAAATTTCCGATAACAGCGTGTCGTTTGCTATGAATACGTTTCCATTCCAAGTTATTGATCCAATATCGGTAATCGCCAATCCAATTTTCAGCTTATTAAATAAAACGGCATTTGCTCCAACGTCAAATCCCACACCGTGTCCTACTGGCTCGGGAATCGAAGTTCCTTCTTGCGTTGTTAGACTTGGATTGTTTTGACTACCCTTGCCATATTCAATATTAAACACCGGGCTAATGGCAGAAAAACAACTAAAATCAGAACCGCTAGAACTAATGCTTACAATTCCAAATCCCTGTACATACTTAATTCCAACTCCACCGTACAAAGCAATAAAATTGTCCAGATCGATAATCTTCCTGCCGTAAGAGAGATTGTATTCCCTCGTCCAAGAACCGGAGATTTCTGTTCCATCTAAAAGGGATGAAAAGCTCTTTGGAAAGTTGGTAACTCCAGAAACCACTTTATCCAGTGAGTCTTTTGAAATATTGTCCGCATTTGCGATCATGGCTGTATCCACACCATCGATATAAAGCAAACTATCAAACATTGGAGCATTGTATCCCAAGAATAATAATTCCGAAGCTGTAGACCCAAATTTAGAATAGAATTGCATTTTCTCATTAATTCGAAAGCCAATTCCTCCAAGTGCGTCGGTCATGATTGCCGCTCCAGCCCAACCAATATCCATGTTGTATGCAATACCTGAATTGCTAAAATCTTTGGCTGCCTGTCTTTTTTCTTCTAAACTAAATTTCGGGGATTTTCCTCCTAAAATATTTCTAAACTCACGTCGGACCTCACTTCGCCCTAAACTTTCTGAATACAACGAAGTTCCCAACTCCATAAAACCAACAGCAAATCTTTTGCCCTCGAACTTCATTCCCCACCCTAAGTTGGCCGGATTAATTCCAAGACACTGATAATCTGAAGTCATAGTCGTCGCTACTCCACGACCGGCTGCAGTGGATGAGCTACCCTCGTATTGAGCATGAGTTAGACAACTTGCAAAAACTGTAATTATTAAAAATGATAAGCAGGTTTTCATACTTGTAAGTAATTGGTCTGGGCATTAAGCGAATTTAATAACTAAATAAACTTGGAATTATTACCGAATCAGTAAGTTGATAACATTCGGGTCTTGATAGAATTTTTGTTTAAGGATGCCAAAATGAAGCTGAGGCTTTCTGATCAGAAAGCCTCAGCAAGAGAAATTTACTCGACACCAAATTTTTCCATAACGCTCTCCGTAACTCCGGTTGCAGAGAATCCCCCATCATGAAAAAGGTTCTGCATCGTAACATACTTTGTAAGGTCTGAGAATAGAGAAATACAATAATTCGCACAATCTAATGCACCTGCGTTTCCAAGTGGACTCATCTGTTCACTGTAAGAAATGAAACTGTCAAATCCTTTTACTCCTGATCCGGCAGTTGTGACGGTTGGGGATTGCGATACGGTATTTACCCGTACATTCTTTTTGGTTCCGTAGTGGTAACCAAACCCACGTGTAATCGATTCAAGCAATGATTTTGCATCCGCCATGTCACCATAATCTGGAAAGATTCGTTGAGCAGCGATATATGTTAAAGCCACTACAGAACCCCATTCATTCATGGCGTCCTGCTTCATCGCAACTGCAAGCGTTTTGTGCAATGACGTTGCAGAAATATCCAAAGTCTTCTCGTAAAACCCGTAGTTTATATCTGTATAGTGAAATCCTTTTCTAACGTTCGGAGACATTCCAATTGAGTGTAGAATAAAATCCAATTTTCCACCGAGAACTTCTTGCGCTTTCGTTACTAAATTTTCCAAATCTTCCACCTTCGTCGCATCAGCAGGAATTACCTGTGAACCGGTCTTTTCAGCCAACTCATTAATTACTCCCATTCGCATTGCTACCGGCGCATTGGTGAGTACAAATTCAGCTCCCTCTTCATGAGCTCTTTCTGCAACTTTCCAGGCAATCGACATATCGTTGAGTGCGCCAAAAATGATTCCCTTTTTTCCTTTTAGTAAGTTACCCATAGCATCTAATTTAAATTCAAATTTTGCACGACAAATATAGAAAGGTAACCCTGTTTCCTATATGGAATCTTCGAAATTTACTTGTTATGCTAATTCAATAGTTCACGTGCATTTTGCATTGCTGCTTCACTCACTTGTTCTCCGCTAATCATTGTTGCAATCTCTAGCAAACGTGCCTCTGGTTCCAATTTTTCAACATGGGTGGTAGTCGCGTTATTAGCCACTTTCTTCAATACCTTAAAATGTTCTTTTCCTTTTCCTGCTATTTGTGGCAAATGGGTAATGCTCAAAACCTGCATATTTTCAGACATCATGCGCATCACGTCTCCAACTTTATCTGCAACAGCACCAGATACACCGGTATCAATTTCGTCCAATATAATTGTGGGCATCACCTTTACTTCAGATGCAACCGCTTTAACTGCCAACATAAGCCTGGACAATTCTCCACCTGAGGCAATTTTGCCTAACGGACCAAAATTGCCTCCCTTATTGGTTTTGAACAAAAATTTGATCGCATCCAAACCACTGGAATGGAGACCAAATTGCTCCGTTAATTCAACTTTCAATGCGGCATTGGGCATTGCCAATTGTTGTAAAATCGCTTGCGTTCTTTTCTCCAATTCTGCAGCAGCCCTGGCACGAAGTTTTGAAATTTTCTCCCCCACATGACGAGCCTTAGATTCTTTTTCGGTCAAGGCAATGGCCAATTCCTCGAGACGAAAATCAAGATTAGCTAAGTTTTCCACCTTGCTTTGCAGGTTGCGCTTAATTTCAATCAATTGTTTAGTCGTGGCTACCTGATGCTTTTGTAAAAGTTGATTAACTCCGTTAACCACCCCTCGATACTCCTCAACCTTGTTGGGGTCGAATTCCAGGCTATCGTTAACCCTATTAAGCTCATCTTCAACATCAGAAACCTCGATGGAAACACTTTTCACCCGTTCAGCAATTTCATGAAGTTTATTATTTGAACTGGCTATCTTGGATAAACTAGACTCCAATTGCAGTATGGAACCACTTACTGAAGAATCACCTCCGCTCAAGAGCATTAAAGAATTTGTAAGACTATGCTTTATCGCATCTGCATTCTCTAGAAGATTCAATTCTTCTTCAATTGCTTCAAAATCAATATTCTCGAGATCGAATTGATTCAATTCTTCCAGCTGAAAATTGAAATAGTCAAAGTCCTTTTTATCCTGATTTGCAACTGCCTTGGCATCTTCTAATTCCTCACGACACTTACTAAAATTTACGTACGCAATTTGATAATCTTCAAGTAACTTCGATTGATTTACAATTGCGTCTACAACACACAATTGTTCAGAAGAAGAGTTTAGGCTAATAGTCTGATGTTGGCTGTGAATATCTACCAACTTTTCTCCCAAATCCTTTAAAACGGATAGACTCACGGGAGTATCATTAACAAAAACTCGCGACTTACCCGCCGGATTTATTTCGCGACGCAAAATCGAAAGCACCTCGTAATCCAAATCATTCTGCTCAAAGAACTTCTTTATGGATAAATTAGAAAGGTCGAATTCGGCCTCGACAACGCATTTTTTCCCCGAATCTTTAATTAATTTCAAATCTGCACGCTCTCCAAGAACTAACGACAAACCGCCTAGCATAATGGATTTTCCGGAGCCTGTTTCGCCAGTAATAACGCTCATTCCATTCGAAAAATCCATTATAACTTCCTCTATCAAAGCATAGTTTCGGATGCACAGTTTTTTCAACATATGTAGGTTCTTGTTTCTTGGGCTAAGGTACAGTTTTGAGAGTTGATTGTAGTGGTCTAGTTTGTTCGGACAGTTATTTTATAAAGTTAAGTTTATTAATGTTAAAAACGAGGGGGTCTGGGGGAGACTCATAACTTGTTTGATTTGTTAATAGTTTAAGCAGCAGTCTTGAACCACTCATTAGGCGTGTCATATTCAATTTCTGAGTGTTCCCTTTTGTGATTGTAAAAGTTGATAAATTGTGTACAGACCCGATTTAATGCTAATCCATCTTCTGGCATTTCGAGATAAATTTTGTCGTATTTAATGGTTCTGAAAAACCTTTCGATGTTGGCATTATCGGTAGCCCTACCTTTTCCATCCATAGAAATTTTAGTGGTTTTCAAAGACTTGACATATTGCACGTATTCTGCGGAAGTAAATTGGCTTCCATGGTATTGGATAAGCTCCAGCCTACTATAAATCAAGTCGGCTTTAGTCCCCAGTTCTTCCGCAATTTCTCGTGCATTACCCCGAACATTGCTTAATTCAACAGCTTTCAATTTGAATTCCTTGCTGTAATAACGTTTTCCTGTTCCCATCACTTAAACATATTAATCATGCTTAACTATAGTGTCCAGATAAAAGTAGAGGTCCAAAGTCTAATACTTTTCGTATTGACCCTCATAGTAAGACCCTGATTCAGTTTTACCTTTTCTCTTAAAATCGCCATTTTTCCAAGATTTGATAAACTTGGCCCAAGCAAACGGATTCAGTAAATTATTTGGCGGAGCCTGACCAGCGTAATATAATTTATCCAGTCGTTGATTAAACGCAAATTTATGGTTTGCTCCTCCTGCCATGGCTTCTTCACGGTAAAGCGATTCCATTTTTTGTCTCTGTAAATTTCGCATCGCTCTATCATAGTCATCGGTCGGAATATCAGTATTGACAAATGCATCAGCGAATTGCTCTTTAGATGGCCATGGATATACGGATAAAGGCTGCAACATTACAGTGTCCTCTGTCATTACATGAATCAGAGAATACTTATAACCTTTCAGCGTATCGGGCACATGGTAATATGACGTTTTATAACCTACGGCCGAAAACCGAATTGTGTCATCCCGATAAGCTACCAACGAAAAATAGCCAAAGTAATCTGACACTGCTCCCGATCCAATATTCAAATTTATAACGTGAGCATAAGGTACTGGTTCTAAACTATCTCCTGTAACAATAACCCCAGAAAACTGGAGCAACGGTCTTGATCGAACCGTATCTTCCTGAGCAAAGCTGAACATCCAGAAAGCAATCAGGATACCGGTAACAATATATTTGGCTAAAAACCGCAACGACATAAAATTAAGCATAAAGCCACTCCCTTTAAGGTTCGATCATCAAAAAAGCTACCAAATTTCAAATCAAGCGTTGACAAATCGATTTGAGTTGTAATTTTGTTTACATGGGAAACAAAAAACATAGCTCCCATATAATTAAATCACTAGCCATACTTTCAATGGTTAGATGGTATAACATACTGGTTTTAGGACTTTCTCTCTACCTATCCGCATTTCTTGTTTTCGCTAGTAACAAGGATATATTGATCAACTTAGCCGATTACAAAATTCACCTAAATATCTTGTCTATGCTCATAATCATTATGGGAGGATATATCGTGAACTCGTTCTACGATCTGGAAAAAGATTTCATTAATAAACCGAAAGAGATTATATTTTCCACTGTCATTAGCAAAGATTCTGGCTTAAAAATGTACTTCTACTTAAGCTTATTGGGCATTGCTATAAGTCTGGCGTGCAGCCGTAAAATTCTAATTTTCAACATTGTTTATGCATTTCTACTTTGGCTGTATTCCCACAAGCTTCGTAAGAAAGTTTTTATGGGCGAATTAGGTGCAAGCTTACTGACCATAATCCCATTCATCAGTTTAATGATTTATTATCGCGTGTTCGATCTGAGTATATTGATCTTTATGTTTTATTTCAGCTCAATAATTTTCACTCGTGAAATTATCAAAAAACTTATCTCATTTCGAGGCGATTTAGCTCTTGGTGATCAATCCATTCCAATCGCCTTTGGAATTCGTAAAACAAAATTATTTGTGACTTTCTCTATGACTGTTTCCTGTCTTATTGTAAGTTGTTTGTATCCTGTAACCCTAGACAAACTAATGCTATTGTTTTGCTCCTTTTGCATATTGACTATTGTTTACGGTTACTTTCTGGTAAAAAATGCTCGTTTTCCGAAAGAATATAAACGGGCCAATCTGTTGTATAAAGTTTTAATTGCACTATCCATGCTTGGACTTCTGTTTTTAACCCCTTTTCATTGAAAATTCAAGTGCCTGTTCTATATCCACGATGATGTCTTCTATGTGCTCCAAACCGACAGAAACGCGAATCATTCCGGGCAATATACCTACGCTCAATCTTTCCTGTTCCGACAATTTCGCATGCGTTGTTGATGCCGGATGACTAACAATTGTTCTTGAATCTCCAAGATTGGCAGTTAAGGTTGATAGTTTAAGGTTATTCAAGAATTTTCTTCCAGCATCAATACCACCTTTAATTATGAATGCCACCAATGCACCTCCCTGGCTCATTTGCTTTTTTGCGGTTGCATAACCCGGGTGGGAACTTAAAAACGGATAAATTACCTTTTCAATTTGGGAATTAGCTTCCAATTTTTCGGCCAGCGCCAAAGCACTAGCACAATGGCGATCCATGCGAACGGCCAGTGTTTCCATACTTTTTGAAAGGAGCCAAGCATTAAACGGAGACAATGCAGGCCCCGTAGATCTGCAAAAAGTTCTAATTTCCTTTATCAAATCAGCTCTTCCTACAACTGCCCCACCAACAGTCCTTCCCTGTCCATCAATAAATTTAGTGGCTGAATGAATAATTAGATCAGCTCCAAACTTGGCTGGCTGTTGAAGATAGGGGCTGGCAAAACAGTTATCCACCACCAAAATTAAATTGTGCTTTGCGCATAGCTCACCAACAAGCTGCAAATCGATGATTTCTAAACCAGGATTCGTGGGTGTTTCAATATAAAGCATCTTCGTATTTGGTTTCACCGAATCCGACCAACTTTTTACATCAGGACCGTCAACATATGAAGTCTCAATATTCCATTTTGGAAGAATTTTCGTAAAAACCGTATGGGTAGACCCAAAAATCGACCTGCAGGACAAAATATGATCACCAGCCTTGCAAAGAGCAGCAAAAGTGGAAAAAACCGCAGCCATTCCAGATGCAGTAGCGTGGCCTGCTTCTGCTCCTTCCATTGCACAAATCTTATCCGTAAACTCGGTAAAATTAGGGTTGTCAAATCGACTATAAATTAGATGATCATTCCTGTCAGCAAACGCATCCGCCATCTCTTCCGCCGATTCAAATAAAAAACTCGAAGTCAGATACAATGGTGCTGAATGTTCGCCTGCTTCGGTACGCGGAATCTGCGTACGCACAACCTTAGTCTGGGTATGCAATTTGCTATTCATAATCTTTAATACATTGACCATTTACTTCAATCCGATATACCATGATCGCGGTCCTCTCCAGCGTTTTGGCAACTGAACAATACTTGGTCATGGATAGCTCGACTGCTCTTTTCACTTTATTAGAATCGAGGTTCCCGGTCAACCGAAAGTCCACTTTTATTTCCTCAAATAAACTTGGTTCAACATTTGGCTCGCGCATCCCATCAATTTCAATCTCAAAAGAATCTGCGAACTGTCTTTGTTTAGAGAGAATTAGTCCAATGTCAATACCGCTGCATCCACCAAGCCCCATGAGTAGCATCTGCATTGGCCGAACCCCCAAATCTTGGCCTCCGATTGAACTTCCGGCATCCATTTGTATTTTGACCCCTTGTTCATTTATTCCCTCGAAATGAAATTTATCGTTTAGTCTTTTTAGCTTCACCTTCATACGTTCCTAAAATGACATCCAAGTTAACGCATATAGTTGAACTGCCCCTGATAAATTAAATTTTATAAAATGCGTACTTAATCCTAAAACTAAACACCTAGCCCAGTCACTCAATATCAAACCAATTCTATTAAAACCAATTCTAAATAATTTTATTTACCAGCTATAGTCGTACGTCTAAACCATTAGCAATCTGACTTTTTAACAATTCAACTCAACAATTCTACCTTAAATTAAGTAATAACCTAATTGTAAATAAATCCAGAACCCTTTAAAATTGGTACTTTTAGGACTATTGCATTCGGTAAAAAACTTTCGCTCATCGACCAAAAAACAGATAACGTCAATACAGTTACCTATTCGCAAATTCTTATCGAATTTTGGGAATTGGCAGCTCGCGGTAATGTAGAAGAAATTAGAAGCCATATTCCTGCGATCAAAAGGCGCCTCCTATTGGATGAGGTGCACCCTGATGGCCCAGCTATTATTAAGCTAATAAGCGGAGTCGAAAATTTCTTTCTGACGAATAATAAAACTGCTGAAAATCTATTCCTTACTCTTCTTCCTCCAACATACAACTGGAGCAATGGAGATTACGAAGGCTTGACTCATATTTATTGCGGAGCCAATTATAGAGGACTCGGCGAATCCGAGCGAGCGCTAACCCATTCCCTTCTCGCCAAGGAAATGATAGACCCATTTGGACATTTTGCAACCTACTATACCATGAGTCTATATATTCTTGGTGAGCTTTACCTAGAGAACGGAAACCTAGATTCGGCGGAACGCTATTTTCTTATGGGTGCCGAACAAAGCGTTGGCAACCCCAACAGCACGCCAAGGTTTAGAATCCTCAATGGACTTTCCAATGTTTATCTGAAAAATTTTAATTTTTCTAAATGCAAAGAATTACTCAATAAGGCCATCAGCTTAGCCGATACAGATACTCAGAAAAGCCGGGCGCTGCACGATTTAGCAAGATTTCACTTCATGCAGGAGGATTACGACTCTGCTCTTCAGCATTGTTCGGCGGGGTTGGCTTTGAGGACTGCTTCTAATATGCGAGGACCTGCAATCAGCTCTCAGCTATTAATTGGTGAAATTTTGTTAAAGCAAAAGATGACCAATCGTGCAAAAGGTATTGTTAAATCTGCACTTCAAACGGCAACGTCAATGCAAATACCTGTTAAAAGTCAGGCAGCATTTCTGCTATTATCTAAAATTTACGAAGCTGAGGGAGACTGGCAACAGTCTTTGCGTTATTTTAAATTGCACTCAGAGCTTTCCAAGTCTATTTCCAACACAGAAAAGAATAAAATTTTCACCCAGAAAACGGCCATAGAATCGTTTCACAATGAACTGAAACAAAGCATTAGTTACGCCCAAAGAATTCAACAAGCAATTTTACCTTCAGTAAATCAGATCGATCCTTTATTCTCGGAAAGCTTCATTCTGTACAAACCAAAGGCAATTGTGTCTGGAGATTTTTATTGGTGGGAGACAATTGGTGATTTATTCATGTTTGCAGTCGCTGACTGCACGGGCCATGGGGTGCCTGGAGCTATGGTTAGTGTAGTATGCAACAATGCCCTCAACAGAGCAGTCCGGGAATTTGAACTGACTTCACCCAATCAAATACTGGATAAAGTACGACAACTGATTATTGAAACATTTTCGGGAAATGAAAATGAAGTAAACGATGGCATGGATATTTCGCTTTGTGTTGTTAATAAATCGACCTACGTGGCGAACTTTTCCGGAGCATATAGTTCTCTGTACCTATTTAAGAAAAATTTGAAAACACCAACGATTGAAGATTTATTAGAATGTAAAGGGGACAAAATGCCAGTTGGAAAATCCGCCAGCAAGGCAAAATTTACTACTAGCACAATTCGATTAAACCCTGGAGATACGATAATTCTATCTACGGATGGATATCCAGATCAATTTGGTGGAAAAGAAGGGAAAAAGTTGAAATCAAAACCTTTTAAACGATTATTGGCTGAGAATGTGTCCTTACCGCTTACTAAACTACGCGACGATCTAGAAACACATTTCAACGCATGGAAAGGTCAAAACGAACAAGTGGACGATGTATGTATCTTAGGATTGAGGTTATAAAAAATCCCCGCCTTTCGGCGAGGATCAACTATATCTTAGTTTAATACCATTTCTACGGTATCCATACTCTTCAGTTTTCTAACGCTTAAAGCCTTAGAATAATTTAGAATATTGGTAAGTGTCATTTTTGAGGGACCTCCAAATTCTACATTTTCATCCAAGATATTTGCTCTAATCATTTTCTCCTGTTGCGCGAAATCAGCTATTTGCTTTAAAGTGTAATTTTTGTTCATATACTCATTTATCGATTGTGTTATTCAATAAACGCAGTACACTTACAAATATTGCACGATAAGCTAATTATTTAATAGCTAGTCAACATGATATCGCGCTCTGCAATCATTTTTCGTAAATTTATTAGAGCATAACGCATTCTACCTAAAGCAGTATTGATACTAACGTTGGTAGTTTCGGCAATATCTTTGAAACTCATCCCCATATAATGACGCATTTTAACAACCTCACGCTGCTCATCTGGCAACAACGCTACCAATTGTCTAACATCATCATGAATTTGCTCCAACACTAATTCGTCCTCAATGTTCATATCGGTTAAATTAACCGTTCGGAACACGTCATATTCATCTCCATCACCAAGATTGCTTCTTCCTGCCAATGGCATTTTAGATGCTTTCCTGAAGTGATCGATTACTAAATTGTGAGCAATTCTCAATACCCAAGGCAAAAACTTTCCTTCTTCATTATATTTCCCTGCCTTTAAAGTATTCACCACTTTAATGAAGGTGTCTTGAAAAACATCCTCCGTCAAGTCTCGATCCTTAACCATCATATAAACATAGTTATAGACCTTTTGCTTGTTACGTTCTAATAAAATTTCGAAAGCTTTTTCCTCTCCTTGGAGGTATCTACGAACTAACTCCTTATCTTCAATTAAATTCAACATTTGCATAATTCTACCTTTAAAGGTTTACTTGTAAGTAACTAGAGTAGAGTTATGCTATATGTTTCCTCCTAATTTAAATGAGTTAATAAATCAAACTATTATTAACAACGCGCTTCAATCAGAATTGTTGCACGGGTAGAACATTATTTTTCAAATATAAGTAATTCTTAGGCACAGCGCAATTATTAACTATTTTTGTTTTTCTTTTTTGGACCAATTAGGGTTAAAGCATGGCAAAAGTCGATAATAACCTAATTAACAGCAGATCACATATCACAATTTCGGGAGCCAAAGTGCATAACCTTAAAAATGTAACCGTGCATATCCCGAAAAATCAACTAGTGGTAATAACCGGACTTTCGGGATCTGGAAAGTCATCTTTGGCATTTGACACATTGTATGCGGAAGGCCAAAGAAGATACGTGGAAAGCCTTTCATCGTATGCCAGGCAATTTCTCGGAAAACTTGACAAGCCGGATGTAGATAGTATCAAAGGGATTTCGCCAACGGTTGCGATTGAACAAAAGGTTATTTCAACTAATCCTAGATCAACAGTAGGAACCAACACAGAAATTTATGACTATTTAAAACTGCTATTCGCCAGAATTGGCAAAACCATCTCTCCTGTTTCCGGTGAAATTGTAAAAAAAGATACTCCTTCGGATGTATTAGAATTCATTAAATCCGATCCCGGAGCAAAGGCTATGCTTTTTGCTCCTATTATTATTCCACCAGATCGAAGTATTGACAAGCATTTAAAAATCTTGCAAGAGCAAGGGTTTACCAGGATTAAAATTGGGACTAAAGTAGATCGAATTGATAAAATAATTGCCAAGGATAATAACCATCAAGGTGACCTGCATTTGCTAATCGATCGTTTTGTTAGTGATCCTGATAACGATGAGAATAACAGTCGTATTATAGACTCCTCGGAAATAGCCTTCGTCGAAGGCGAGGGGGAATGTACTGTAGAGATAATAGCTGGAGACAAAACAAAAACTAAAACCTTCTCCAATCGATACGAACTTGATGGAGTGTCTTTTCAAGAACCTAGTGTAAACTTGTTCAGTTTTAACAACCCTCTTGGAGCGTGCAAAAAGTGTGAAGGATTTGGCCAGGTGCTCGGAATTGATCCAAATTTAGTAATTCCAGATCAGGCACTTTCGATCTTTGAAGACGCAGTGGTTTGCTGGAAAGGTCCCAAAATGGGCATGTGGAAAAAGGAATTGCTGGACCATGCAAACAAATTTGGTTTCCCTATTCATAGACCATATTCAGATTTAACGGACGAGCAAAAGGCATTGGTTTGGTCTGGAAATAGATATTTCAGTGGGCTGAATGCTTTTTTTGAATACGTGGAAAGCAAAATTTACCAGATCCAATATCGGGTTATGCTCAGTAGGTATAGAGGAAAAACAATATGTCCTTCGTGTGCTGGAAGCAGGCTTTGCAGTGATGCTTTATATGTCAAAGTTGCCGATCGTTCAATTGGAGATCTTTCCAATTGCACAATTGAAGAATGTTACGATTTCTTTGATGAACTCGAATTGAACGAATATGATAGCCAAGTTGCCCACCGAATTTTAATTGAAATTTCAAGTAGACTTAAATTTTTGCGCAACGTTGGATTGGGATATCTTTCACTGAATCGTTTATCCAATACTTTGTCTGGTGGAGAATCTCAGAGAATAAATTTAGCTACTTCGTTAGGCAGTAGTCTAGTTGGAGCAACTTACATATTAGATGAGCCAAGCATTGGTCTCCATCCTAGAGACACTGCCAGGCTGATTTCCGTTTTACAATCTCTTAGAGACATTGGTAATTCGGTGGTGGTAGTTGAGCACGACGAAGAAGTTATGGAATCTGCAGACCATATTATAGACATGGGGCCGCAGGCTGGAGCCCTTGGCGGAACTGTTGTTTTCGAAGGAAATCATCAAAAACTTGTGACCGACAACACAAGTTTAACCGCACAATACCTTACTGGAAAACAGAAAATTGCCATTCCTAAATCCCGAAGAAAATGGACAAATTATATTCAAATTGTTGGGGCACGAGAAAACAATCTCAATAATGTTGATGTCAAAATTCCGTTGAATGTTTTTACAGTAATTACAGGGGTTAGTGGTTCCGGTAAATCATCACTAGTCAAAACCATTTTGTTTCCAGCTCTTCAAAAGCACTTTGGTGGATTCGTTGATAAGTGTGGAGTGTTCAATAAGTTAGAGGGCAATCTTAACGCAATTGAAAATGTGGATTATGTGGATCAAAACCCAATTGGTAAATCCAGCCGTTCCAACCCTGTAACCTACGTGAAAGCTTACGACGACATTCGTAACCTATTTACCGCTCAACAGTTATCAAAAATCAATGGTTTCAAAACAAAGCATTTCAGTTTTAACGTTGAAGGAGGCAGATGCGATGAATGCGAAGGTGAAGGACAGGTCAAAATAGAAATGCAGTTTATGGCCGATGTTGTAATGCAATGTGACGCCTGTAAGGGGAAACGTTTTAAAAAAGATGTCCTTGAAATTCAATATCAAGGAAAAAGTATTTACGATATTCTCTGCATGACGGTTGATGAAGCGATTGTTTTTTTTGACCCCACCAAGGGAACCAATGAACGCAAAATTTATTCTAAGCTAAAGGCACTGAGCACTGTTGGTATGGGGTATATTCAGCTTGGGCAATCCTCAAGTACGTTGAGTGGCGGTGAAGCCCAACGAATAAAGTTAGGAGCCGTGCTAAGTAAGGAGAAAAATGAAAAAAAGACATTGTTCATTTTTGACGAACCCACCACTGGACTTCATTTCCACGATGTTCAAAAGCTAATCAGTGCAATGAACGCCTTGATCGAACGAGGCCATTCTGTTGTAATTATTGAACATCATGCTGATGTAATCAAATCAGCTGATTGGGTTATTGATCTGGGGCCGGAAGGTGGAAAAAAAGGTGGAAACATTGTTTTTGAAGGTATCCCGGAAGATTTGATCCAAATTGAAGAATCGTATACAGGTAAATTCTTGGCAACGAAGTTTGCGATGTCAGTTTCCTAACCATTAGCCTTTTCCGGTTCCACACCATTAGCATGAATCTGACCGTTTTCACTAAGTAGGATTGCAAACTTTTTTGTTGATGAAAAATTAGCCATGATAATATTCAATATTACCGTTATGGGAACGCACAAAATCATTCCTGGTATACCCCATATCGAACCCCAAAAAACTAACGCCATAACAACAACTAATGAGCTTATATTTAAAGACTTGCCAACTAATTTCGGCTCAATAAAATTCCCTATTACTAACTGGATCACACCTAAACACCCAAATAAGGCCAACACCCAAGTAAGATTCTGAACTTGTACTAAGTACATCAACGTGGGAAAAATTGTACCAACAATCGATCCCACGGTTGGAATAAAGTTTAATAACGTTATCAAAATCGCCCAAAAAAATGCAAAGTCCACTTCCATAATCACAAGGACAATATAACTCAGAACACCTGTCAATCCAGAAACCAAACACTTTACAACAACGTAATCGTGAACGGCCTTATTAATCCTTTTTATGACATCATTTGCAGAAGAAAACCTTCCAGAATCTGGATAAAGTGCTTTAAGCTTGGTTTTAGAAAATCTTGATTCCAAGTTTAGGAAAATGATGTACAGGATAATAATTACCGAATTTCCAAACAACCCAGTAATCGCATTGATTAATTGTTGAATAATTCGACCGTAATCAAGTTCATTCAGAAATGTGTTAATCTCCTCAGCAACTTCCCATTCTCCCTCCAGATCCAAACCTGCAAAGAGCTGTTGCATGTTATTCTGATAAATAGGCAAGCTCTGCGAAAGTGCATTCAAATTGACCTTTAACATCACTCCCATTGCACCAATTAAAAATGAAATAAATACGTAAGCCAATGTTCCAATAATCCAAGACGGCACGTTAAACTTGTCCGGAATAATTCGATTAATAAGCTTTTTAATCGAATTCACTAAATACCAGATTACTATTGCAATTACGAACGGAACAAGTAGCTCTTTACCAATAATTAGCACATACACCAAAATCAGTGCAATTATCAGCCCGTAAGCAGCTCTATTTAATTTCATTACCCGCGAATTTAGCCTGCTGTACTTTCCAACACAGCCGCGTATAGCGCTTAAATATAGTCAGACTTACAAAATTGAATATTAGAGTTAAAGTCCTTTTTTAGCTGCTGCCGCCAATGCAATCTTCTGCTAACGTTGTTCATTTAGTATTTTTGCAGACAGTCAGAAATTAGATGAAAACGACTTTTACCGACCAAGTTGTTAATTTCTACACCAAACTTTTAATAAGTTGGACGACTCCGAGCCATTTAATAATCCAGTATTGCTATCTTTGCAGTGATACCAACCGTAAAGAGATTAATTGATGTTCGAAGAATCAGAAAATCATTTTGAAGACGGAGGATTTGCTGAAGAAATTAACAAATTCGAGCAAATGATTAAGACTGGAGGGTCTTCTTTCTTCGATATGGACGTATTGGAAGAGCTGTCTGACTACTACATTTCTGCGGACAATCTTGATTTGGCACTAAAGGCAGTTGAAGAGGGATTGATTCAATACCCGCATTCTACTAGTTTAAAACTAAAAAAGGCGCAACTTATATCTGGGCTTGGTGCTACAACTGAGGCGCACAAGTTACTCGATGATGTGGAATCTATGGAATATTCAAACTCAGATTTTCACATAACACGGGCTGCCATATTCAGTTTGGAGAAAAAACATGAATTGGCAATAAGTTCGATTAAAACTGCCTTGACTTACTGTGATTCGGATTCGGATACACGCCTGGAACTATTCTTAGACTTAGGGTATGAATACCAACACTTAGGCAAGTTCGAAACTGCAATATTTTTTTTGAAAAAAGGGCTGGAGTTAGACCCTACAGACAAAACCATTTTGTACGAAGTTGCCTACTGTTACGAGCAGCTAAAAATGGATCAAAATTGCGCCAGATTTTACCAACGTTATTTGGACGTGGCTCCATATTCAAGTACTGGTTGGTATAACCTTGGAAATGCACTTTGCAAAACAGAAGAATTCGCAAAAGCGGTGGACGCTTATGATTTTGCCGTTCTCATAGATGGCAAATTTTCTTCTGCTCACTTTAACAAAGGTAATGCACATGTCAACTTAGAACAGTACGAAAGTGCAATAACCTGCTACTACGAGTCTTTCGTGGATTGCGATCCTCAAGCCATAACCTTCTGTTACATTGGCGAGTGTTACGAAAAGTTGGAACGGTATGAAGAAGCTCAGCAATCCTACTCCCAAGCCATTGAATTGGATAAATCGTTGTCGGATGCCTGGATTGGACTTGGCGTCACTAACGACGCAATAGGAGTTCCAAAGTTGGCTTTGGAACAACTAAGAAAGGGATTAGAACTTGAACCTGACAGACCTGAGTTTAATCATCTTTATGCCAATTGCCTTGAAAAAAACAAGGAATTAAGAAAAGCCAAAACCTATTACGAAATTGGTTTAAAGAATGACCCAGAGAATGCGAATCTTTGGTTGGATTATGCCAACCTAGAACACCAGCTGGAAGATATTCATAAGGCAATAAGTATTATTAATCAGGCTTGTGACCGACTTCCTGCCGATCATACCCTCCATTTCAAATATGCCAGTTATTTGATCCACGCAGGCCAGAATCAAAAAGCAATTAACGAATTGCAACTGGCTTTAAACCTAAATCCTAAAGGCTGTCACGAATTACTTGAATACCACCCCGAAGTGGTTGATCATGCCGATGTTTACTTTATGCTAAAACCCTTTATAGAATGATTTCAAATTTTGAGTTGCCCTTCCTACCTGAACGAGAAAAGAAGGAGAGAAGCGAAGGGATAACCATGATGATGGACAAAGGGCTTAGCGTCTCAGATGTGAGTAATTTTGTCGAAAATGCTGGAGATTTTACTGATTTGGTGAAATTCGGGTTTGGCACTTCACTTATCGTCAAAAATCTGGAGGACAAAATTAAGATCTATAAGGAGGCTGGAGTCAAACCTTATTTTGGAGGAACTCTCTTCGAAGCATTTATAGTTCGAAACTTGTTCGATGAATTTCGAAGGTTTATTGACAAATTCAAAATAGAAATTGTTGAGGTGTCAGATGGATCCATTACGCTTGAGCATGACCTAAAATGTGAATTCATTGAAAAATTGTCACGTGATTACACTGTGATGAGCGAAGTTGGATCCAAAGAAGAAGGAATATTAATTAGTCCTTCAAAATGGATTCGGATGATGTCCAAAGAAATTGAAGCGGGTTCATGGAAAGTGATCGCCGAAGGTCGTGAAAGTGGATCTGTGGGAATTTTTCGCCCTAACGGAACTCCGCACACTATTTTGATAAACAAAATCATAAATAAAGTTTCCCCAAATAAAATTCTTTGGGAGGCTCCAATAAAAAAGCAACAAGTGTGGTTCATTAATCTATTTGGAGCTAATGTAAATTTAGGCAACATCGCCTACAACGAGGTTATTCCTTGTGAATGTCTCAGACTTGGACTGCGTGGGGATACCTTTTTCAATTATCTACCTGAAGATACCGTGGCTAGCCATAAACAACTGCCAAATACTGCGGTAACAAAAAAATAATCCGCAATTTAGAAGTCAATATGAATACGATAAGCGTCAAGGAACTAAAAGAATTAATGGACTCCAAAACAGAATTTCAACTCATCGATGTGCGTGAAATTCAGGAAGTCCAACTTGGAAATATTGGTGGTGAACATATCCCGATGGGTGAAGTATTGGCTAACCTAGACAAGATTCGAAAGGATATTCCAGTGGTCATACATTGCCGCAGTGGAAAAAGATCTGGAGCCGTAATCTTATCCTTGGAAAACCATCATGATTACACTAATCTTGCTAATCTTACCGGAGGAATAATAGCTTGGGCCGAATCTATTGATCCATCAGTAGCAGTTTAATTAATGAGAAGTAAAAGAGGATACACTTTAATTGTTTTGAAGGGAATGGCGATGGGAGCCGCGGACGTGGTTCCTGGCGTTTCAGGAGGAACAATTGCTTTTATCACGGGGATTTATGAAGAACTGTTATCAACCATTGCATCGATCAATCTTAGCCTGGTTAAAACACTAAGAAATAATGGTCTAAAGGCAACATGGAATCAAGCCAATGGGAATTTTCTTCTTGCTCTGCTAGGTGGAATTGCCATAAGCGTACTTTCTCTGGCAAAACTGATTGAATGGCTGCTTGAAAACGAACCAATCAAATTATGGTCATTTTTCTTCGGCCTTGTTCTGGCAAGCATCATTTTCGTAGGAAGACAAGTTACAAAATGGGGTTTGGAAACTTTTACAGCTCTGCTTTCTGGCGCGTTTGTGGCTTACTACATTACCATACTTCCGCCAATGTCAACTGGAGATGCGCCTTGGTTTATGTTTCTGGCCGGTATGTTGGCAATTTGCGCAATGATTCTACCAGGCATTTCAGGAAGTTTTATCCTACTATTGTTAGGCGCTTATAAAACAATTCTGGGTGCTATCAGCAATTATGATTTTCTCACTATCGGCGTTGTTGGAACTGGCGCAGTAGTAGGAATATTATCGTTTTCAAGAGTGTTAAAATGGATGTTTGAAAAATATAAGAACATCACTATTGCATTGCTAACTGGCTTTCTCATTGGCTCACTTAATAAAATTTGGCCTTGGAAACTAGTCAACAAAATCTTTATCAAACATCAGGATGAACCTAAACAGGAAATAGTAAACCTAAGTGAAACAAGTGTGCTTCCTAGCGATTTTTCACTGCCGGAAATTGATGTATTTAAAGGAGAGGTTATTGGCCAACTTCCTGCAGACAGTCAAGTCTCAGCTGCAATTCCAATAATGGTGGTTGGGTTTATACTAATTTTCGTAATGGAATGGGCAGCGAACAAGACAGCAAAGCAATGAATCTGCTTGGATTGATAGGCCATCCTCTATCCCACTCTTTTTCTCAAGGCTACTTCACTGAGAAATTCTCCAATTTACAACTAGACAATTGGGAGTATCGAAATTTCCCAATTGATGATCTTGCGCAACTTCCGGAACTAATTTCGTTGAACGAAAATCTAGTAGGTTTAAATGTCACTATTCCTTACAAGAAGTCTGTTATTGAGTATTTAGACGAATTGTCTGAAGCTGCTAAAACAATCGGTGCTGTAAACACTATTCAAATTTTGAGAAAGCAAAAAGAATTCAAGCTTATTGGCCACAATACGGATGCCTTTGGATTTCGACAATCTTTGAAAGGGTTTGTTAAGTCACACCACGAAAGAGCGCTGATTTTAGGCAATGGAGGAGCCGCAAAAGCCGTAAATTTTGTACTTCAGGATCTTGGTATCGATACTCTGACTGTAAGTAGATCTAGCGGTTTAAAAAATTCGATTAGCTACGCAGATCTCAATGAATACGTAATAAAGCATCATAAACTAGTAGTAAACTCTACTCCATTGGGAATGCATCCTAACATGAATGAATTACCACAAATTCCGTACAAGTTTATGAGCACCGAGCATTTAGCATTCGATCTGATTTACAACCCTGAAGAAACTCAATTTCTGCATGAAGCTGCCAGGTTTGGAGCCAAAACACTCAACGGTCTGACTATGTTACATCAACAAGCTGATAAGGCTTGGGAAATTTGGTCTGACGAGCGGACTTAATCAAATTCTTACCAAATGAAAAGAGAAATTGCTGAGTTGCTAAATGCGAAGGTCAAAGCGTACAATCAACCGAAATTCATTGGATCCGACCCGATTCAAATTCCTCATCAGTACACGAATAAACACGATATAGAAATCAGTGCATTTTTCGCAGCCACTATCGCATGGGGCCAGAGGAAAACGATTATCGCCAATGCCAGTAAATTGTGCAAGTTAATGGGCAATTCTCCATACGATTTCGTAATGAATCACAATGAACGTCAATTGAAAAGATTATCTGACTTTAAACACCGAACATTCAATGGCTTTGATGCCAAATTCTTTGTAAAACGACTAAAATTTATTTACGGAAATATGAGAGGAATGGAGTATGTTTTCCACTCCGGAATTCGCGACACTGACCGAAATTTAGGCAATTCGATAGCCAATTTTCGAACACATTTTTTAGGAACCGACAAAGTAAGAACCTCCAAACATATCTCTAACCCATTAGCCGGTTCCGCCGCAAAACGACTTGTTATGTTTCTGCGATGGATGGTCAGGAAAGACAATTGCGGAGTGGATTTCGGAATTTGGGATTCTATATCCCCTTCGCTATTATCTTGTCCATTAGACGTACATTCTGGAAGAGTTGCTCGTGCACTCGGAATTCTTGAACGAAAGCAAAATGACTGGAAAGCCGTGATTGAACTTGACATCCCGTTGAGGGAGCTAGACGCTACAGACCCTGCCAAATTCGACTTTGCTCTGTTCGGTTTAGGAGTGCACGAAGAATTTTAGCCTACTATTTGCTGTACATGGCATTTGGCAATTGCCTTAAATTGTAACCCGAAGCCATTACTTCTCCGTAGGCACCTGTAGAACGGATAGCAATTAAATCCCCTCTTTCAGTTTTTGGTAATAACACCGCCTTCCCCAAACAATCGGAAGATTCACAAATCGGACCTACTACATCATAAACAAAATCAGAGTCCTCAGCGTCTTTAGATAAATTTTCCAATTTGTGAAACGACCGGTATAAAGCTGGTCGAATCAAATCAGTCATGCCTGCGTCAACAACCACGAAGTTTGTCAATCCACTTCGCTTTGTGTATAAAACCCTGGACAATAAAGAGCCACAATTCCCAACAATAGACCTACCAAGTTCAAAATGCAATCGCTGCCCCTGTCTTAAATTTAAATACTGTCTAAATACTGAAAAGTAACCTTCAAAATCAGCTATTGGGTTATTATCTGGGTTGTCATAGTCAATTCCTAATCCACCACCAACGTTGATATTTTTGAGGGCAATTCCCTTGCTTTCAAACCAACTCTGAATAGAATTAACTTTTGAACACAAATTTTCAAACACCTCCAAATTGGTTATTTGCGAACCGATGTGAAAATGAATTCCAATTAAATCAATATTTTGACATGAGGCAACAACCTCCAGCGCTTGTTCCATCTGATCTTCAGAGATTCCAAATTTATTATCCTTGGTTCCTGTAGTGATGTATTCATGTGTATTTGCATCCACATTAGGATTAATTCTAATTGCAATTCTCGTTGCTCGATCCATGGACATTGCAATTTCATTGATCACTTGAATCTCCTGAATTGACTCACAATTAAAACAGAAAATGTCATGGGACAAAGCAAGTTTAATTTCATCATCCGTCTTACCAACACCAGCGAAAACTATATTGTCTGCAGAAAATTCCACTTCCAAAGCACGTTTCACTTCATTACCGCTGACGCAATCTGCTCCAATTCCATGGGCTTTAATTCGTTCTAGGATCGGTCTATTAGGGTTTGCTTTAAGCGCATAGTGAATTTGATAATTACTTTGTTCACTCTGTTCTATCAATCTAGTAAGCGTCTGATCGAAAAGATTTAGATCGTAGTAGTAGCACGGTGTCTTGCAATTTCGCAATTGATCTGTAAGGCGCATAATTTCTTTCGATTGCGCCTGCATTAAACATGCATCGTTCATTGTCGTTCCTCCAAGGTCTTAGGTCATTATAAGTTAAATCGTCAATCCTGAAAACAGGAATAACGCTCACCAACCAATTCCTCAGCCAATATTTTGGGTAAGAATAAGCTGGTAAAACAAAATTATGCACATTATAATTTGGTCAGACGAATAAAACGCTAAAAGATGTTAATCTTTCGACCAACCGAATACCGCGCAAAACCCCCTACTAATAACTGATTTGTCGAATTCAGTGAAAATTTAAACAGTAGCCAACCATTTATTCAGCTGTTATTTATTAAATTCGAATATTTAATTTTTAACAAACTGTTTGAGTTAAGCATGACAACCATATCAAAAATTGTAGAGCGAATCGTTATATCTTCGCCTTTTCTAGAGGAAGCAATAGCCGAAAAGCTCGTTAATGTCTCATCCCTTGCTCGAAAAATCAAACCCCAAATTGAAAGCGAACTGAAAACCCCAGTGAAAGAGGGCGCCATTGTTATGGCCATCAATCGTTTAAACACTACGAATTACGACGAAATCAATACAGAAATAAGAGATTTTGTTAATAACCTCGGAGATATTATCGTTCGCTCTAAAATAAACAGTTACACTTTTGAAAATTCGGACACGTTGACCGCCTGTAAAACTAAGCTATTAGGCGAGGTTGACAAAGAAAAGAAGTTCTTTTGCACGTTTTCTCAAGGAGTGTATGAAACAACCGTAGTAATAAGTGAAGTTTTGGATAGCAAAATCCAAAAAATATTTACTAGCGAAAATATGCTCGCACAGCATCTAAGACTTTCGTCAATAACGGTAAAGCTTCCAAGAAAAAACTCTGAAGTATCTGGCTTGTATTACTTTATTTTTAAAAAATTGGCTTGGGACGGAATAAACATTATTGAAATTATTTCCACCACCAATGAATTTACAGTAGTAGTCAAAGATGTTGAAGTAGATCGCGCGTTTTCTATTCTCATGAACTTGAAAAAATTTTAAATTACAGAATATTATGTTACGGCCTGGTAATGTGTTACCTGGCCATTTTTTTTTGATCGCATCATTTTAGCAAAAATATAACTAGCACCACGGTTGTCTTTGAATGCTGCTATCTTTGCCTTTTAGTATATCGTAAAATTAGAAAGTGGGCTTGGTTATTTATTACATACTAATATTTCCTATTTCATTATTACCTCTTTTTGCACTTTACTTCATCTCTGATATACTATATATTCTTGGTTATAAACTGTTTGTGTACCGAAAAAAGGTAGTCAAATCAAACATTTCCAAAAGCTTTCCAAAGCTTCCCAAAACTAGTCAGGATAAATTAGTAAGGACTTTCTATCGTCACTTTTTCGATTTAATACTGGAAGGAATTAAGGGCTTTACTATTTCGACGAAGCAATTAAAAAAACGCATAATTGTTAAAAATCCTGAAATTGCAAACCTGTTTTTTACCCAAGGTAAAGACGTGATTTTTGTTTGTGGCCACTTCAACAACTGGGAATGGGCAGGAGCTATCAGTCCACTTTGGCTAAAACACGAGCTTTTTGCAATCTACCATCCATTAAGCAATAAATATTTAGACGGAAAGCTCAAGAAGTCAAGAGCAAATCACGGTCTACAACTAACTCCAATGCAACAAACACAACGGCTGATAACAGCAAATTCGCAACTTCCAAAGGGAATAATAATGGTTGCTGACCAGAGCCCGTCCAACCCACATTCATGCCATTGGACAACATTTTTAAATCAAGAAACAGGAGTACTAATGGGTCCCGAAAAACTCGCGATGAAATACGATCTACCTGTCATTTATTTAAATAACTGTAAAGTTAAAAGAGGTAAATACCAAATAGAATTAGAGCTATTAACTGAACAACCTACCAGGTGTAAACCTGGTGAAATTACCGAACTTTATACTAAACGATTGGAAAAACAAATTATAGAGAATCCCAGCTACTGGTTGTGGTCTCATCGAAGGTGGAAAATTAATAAACCTAAGTGAATGGAAAGCGCCATTCCTCTTGCAGAAAGAATGCGTCCGAAAAATTTGGATGAATATATCGGGCAACAGCACCTTGTAGGCAAAAATGCCCCGCTAAAAAAAGCCATCGACTCAGGCTTTATTCCTTCATTAATTCTTTGGGGACCTCCAGGAGTTGGCAAAACAACACTCGCCAACATAATTGCCTTTAGTCTGGATAGAGCGTTCTATTCACTAAGCGCAATTAACTCGGGTGTAAAGGATATTCGCGATGTGCTCGATAAAGTGAAAAATCAAGGCTTGTTCGGGGGGAGAAATGCAATTCTATTTATCGATGAAATCCACAGATTTAGTAAATCTCAACAAGATTCACTTCTGGGCGCTGTAGAAAAAGGGACTGTTACGTTAATCGGAGCTACTACAGAAAACCCCTCATTCGAGGTCATTTCTGCGTTGCTGTCGAGATGCCAAGTATATGTACTACAACATCACGAAAAGGATGATCTAATTAGTTTGCTTGAAAGGTCCGTAACCAAAATAAACAGTAATTCGAGCCATTCAATAAAATTGCTAGAATCAGAAGCTTTATTAAAATTTTCTGGTGGCGATGCAAGAAGACTTCTAAACCTGCTGGAAATTGCTATTTCAAACCTTACTAATGGTACATTTGAAATAACGAACAAATTTGTAGAAGATCTTGTCAAGATTAACCCACTGATTTACGACAAGACAGGAGAACAGCACTACGATATTGCCTCTGCATTTATCAAGTCTATTCGTGGTAGCGACCCGAACGCTGCTGTTTATTGGTTGGCACGGATGATTGAAGGCGGCGAAGATCCTAAATTTATTGCTCGTAGATTGATAATATCGGCATCAGAAGATATTGGAAATGCAAATCCAACCGCGCTAATTTTAGCCAATAATTGCTTCCAAGCCGTTTCGGCCGTAGGCATGCCAGAGTCTAGAATTACATTGTCTCAATGTGCTGTTTATTTGGCCTCTTCACCTAAAAGTAACGCAAGCTATGTGGCCATCAACTCTGCTCAGCAAATTTGTTCGGAGCAAGGTAACCTACCAGTTCCGCTGCATCTACGCAATGCTCCGACAAAACTGATGAATGAACTTGGATATGGAAAAGACTATGTGTATTCGCACAATGAAAGTCACGAAAACTCCGAGACATTCTCAACACAAGAATTCTTACCAGACCACTTGTCGGGACAGGTAATATACCAACCTGGAAGCAACCAGAGAGAATCAAAAATTCGCGAATTTCTAAGAAAGATGTGGGGAAATAAGTATAGGTATTAAGCCTTCTGCTGTTCAGCGTTGTTTTCCATTATCCTGGCAACAAACGCATACAAAACGACTGCTAAAGCACCTACTCCCTGTTCTGTCATTTGCCACAGAAAATCTAAAACAATATGAAACGTTTGTGTCTTAAACGATATGCCTAAAACGAAAGCCATCAGGTAAAGAACCAAACCCAACAATGCTCCCGTAGAAAATTGCTTAAACAATAAATTGTCACCCTTGTACGCAACGTTCAACATTACACTTGCTAAGCAGACGCCAATTGCAAAGTAAACCAGCGACGCCATCAAGACGAACATGGGAAGAGGAAACTCAATGTAACTTAAATCGTTCAAGGCTACTCCATGCCAGAACAACGATAAACTTAACATAATCAAAGCTGAAAACCCTCCAGACAGAAAGATCATCCTCGCCTTATTACCTGAAACCAAATTATCCATGTGTTTTAATTTCCAATACAAATAACCGGGGATAGTATCAGAACTTAGAGTTACTTCACGCTCAAGAAAAAGCTACACAATCAGCAAGTAACAAACTGCAAAGCAATAGTACACAACATAAATTTAGTAAAGGTTGATCCAAAATACAATACTTGGGCAGTACCAAATTGACGAAACCACCAAATAATTAGTTGAATTTCAGATTATGAGTGCCAAACTGAATATTAGAGCAAAACCAAATGTGAATTTTACTTAACGAAAAACAACTAAACTAATGATAGTCAAACTTTTTAGTGCTTTTAGTGAACTCTGCGGCGAATAGAATTTGACTGCAAATTTCGAGTTTTACCTATATTTACAACAGATGATAACTCTTTTTAACCGTTTCGTATCAACTAAGTTAATGGCCATATTTATGCTTAGTTGCATGGTAGTTTCATGTAAAAAAAAGGAAGCCACTAAGTGGAACGTAGATATTGCTGCACCAGTTGTAAACTCCCATTTGAGTTTGAACAACATTGTCACTGAAGATTTCATTTCGACCGATACCAATGGTAAAGTTACGCTCGTTTTTCAGCAAGACCTAGTTAGCGATCAACTAGGAACAATATTAAATTTTCCGGATACTACCCTAGTTAAGGAATACGCATTACCTCAAGGGGTATCATCAGATTTTTATCCAGGTTCTTCCTTTGCACCTGCTAATCAAACTAAGAATAAATTCAAAATTGGTGATGCCGAAATAACCTATTTAGAAATTGAGTCGGGTACTATGAAATACTCGGTATCCAGCGGCTTGGAAGGCATTACGTTTTATAACTTTTATTTCCCCAATGCAATAGATGCAAGCGGGCAAACGCTCCAGGAAACACTTAAAGTACCGAAGGGCACCCCTGCGCAACCTGCTTCAAACAGTAGTGAAGTAGATCTGGCCGGTTATAGAATAGATCTCAGTGATGGTGGAATTACGAGCAATACAATTAACATACAAGGCGGTGTCACATTCGACCCTGATGGTGATACAGTATTTGCTAACTACAAAAACAAAGTTACTGCTAAAGCCGAGTTTGTAGATGTGAAAATAAAATACGCCAAAGGTTTTTTTGGCAAACAAAAACTGGACAGCAGAGACTCTGTCAGGCTATCGACTTTTAATCGAATTTGCAAAGGTGCATTAGATCTTGAAGAGGTAGAAATGTCCTTAGAAATTCAAAATGGTGTGGGGGTTGAAGCTACGCTTCAACTAAATGAACTCATCTCGGTTGATAGTTCAAAGTCATCAACAATTGCATTAGAGAGTAATCTTATTGGGAGTTCGATTCTTATCAACCGTGCAACCCAAGTCAACGGGCAAATTACGCCTGCCCTTCACACCATCAAACTAAACACTGAAAATTCCAATATTGATAAGTTAATTGAAAACTTTCCCGATCAGTTCAAATCAAGTCTTGAACTCCAGCTTAATCCGCTCTCTGATCAAGTTGTGTTTAATGATTTTATCGACAGTCATTCGCCGTTCAAAACCAACCTAAAGGTTGAAATTCCACTAAATTTAATTGCCTCGAGCCTTACGCTATGTGATACCTTATCGTTTAATTTCAAAGAATTGGACAGGATTAATCGCCTAAAATTAAACTGCCTGATTGATAATGGATTTCCATTAAATGGTAATTTAAAGCTCCGTGTACTTCGGAGTGATGGTTCTGCAGGTCCAGAACTTGCTTCGCAAGGGCAAATCTTGTCAGCGCAAATAGACGCCTCCAATGAGGTAACATCAAATAATTTATCTCTCCTAGAGATTATCGTTCCTGAAGCCGAAATTGCATTTCTGCAGAAATCTCAAAAGATCATAATAGAAACCGAACTCAGCACTAAAGACCAGGTTAACTTCACTTCAATCTACACACATTACGCGATTGGAGTTAAAATTTCACTAGACCTAAATTATGGGATGGAAGTCAAATAGAGAATTTGTCAGGTATTTTAGCTCCGTGGTATTTGTTCTTGTCTTTTACAGCCAAGGCAAAAGTCAAGCCTTACAGAATTCATTATCAACCTTCGAAATCGACTCGATGACCACTGGAGTCGTTCATGTTTTTGGCTCGGGTTATGTCGGATACAAAGGAATTAAAAACACATTAGCTGGAAAATTTTTGTTTGGTGGGTTTATTGATGAAATAGGGAAAACCAATTCCTTAAAAAGCTTAAAGCAAATAGAGAATAAATTTGGAGGCGAAGGAAATTTAGGACTGCGCTATGTAATTAGTGGCCTCAAGCTGGGGCAGTGGTCTCCGACCTTGACCCTGGAGCACATTGTGAATTTCGACGGAAACTTCAGCAAAAACATGTTTCAGCTTGCTTTTTTTGGAAACAAAAAATTTCTAAACACAACTGCTCAGTTAGGGCCTGCACACCTAAATTCGCTACAATATCAAAAACTTGGAATTGGGCTGATAAATAGAAAAAACCGAAACTTCTTTCAACTATCAATGCTAAAAGGTCAATCAATGAATCACCTTTTCATTGATCAAGCTCATCTGGCCAGCGACAGTCTCCCAACGGATATAACACTTCAAATCTCGGGCAAACATGATCGATCCGATACAACTTTGAACAATTGGAAGGCATTTAATGGTTTTGGGACTGCACTGGACTTCCAATACAATTTTGGCATTCAATTGGGCGGAAACCAACATCTGTTTGTTTTTGAAGTTCAAAATGCTGGTGTGTTGATTTGGAATGAAAAAAGTGAGTCAACAAAACTAGACACTACCTACAACTATCAAGGATTCAACATTTTTAATTTGGCCCAATCTGACGGATTCACAATTAATCAATCCCAGCTCGAAGATTCGGTATTACCTAATTATTCCAGCAGACAGAACATTATCCTACTTCCAACGAATTTTATTTTGGCAAAACAGCTTCGCTTCGACTCCCCAAAAAAATGGCAATCTTTAATGGGGATTCGATACCGATTGAATACGAACTATATACCTAGGGTTTATGCTGGTGCTGCATATTCCGTATCGTCAATGTTTTATATCAGCAGTATAGTTTCTTACGGCGGCTATAGCGGATTGAATGGAGGGCTGCGATTAGACGTTCGCAGCAAAGGCAAATTCAACCTGTATGTTGCTAGCAATAATATTCTTGGGTTTGTGCCAAGTATTGGAGAAGGATACAGTTTAAATTGTGGAATGATATGCAGTTTTTGACAGTTTTATGCAGTACGTTAGGATTAGTTGTAGGCAATTGGTCTATTGGTCAAAATTCCATTCAAGTGTACACCTACGGCAATGTTGGGCAAGAGTACGGTTCGGATTTTAAGCGGACATTGGACAGCGGATACGTAATTGCCGGAACAACAGACAATTGCGGAGCTACTCAAACATGTGCATACTCTATGAAAATTGACAAATCTGGAAAAACAATTTGGAGTCATTCAACGGTGCTAGATTTTCCTCAATTCTGCAATGCCGTAGTCCAAACACCAGATTCAGGATTTGTATTCTCTGGATACGGAATATTCAAAAGCGGTGGAACTTATGAGTCATTCGCAATGAGAATGGATAAAAATGGAAACTCCCAATGGCTAACTACCCTTGGAGAAAAGAACCAACTTTCTTATGACATTCTAGCAGGATCGAAAAAAGATCTTTTTCTGGTGGGCAAAACTTGGTCTGAAACATCTGGTGGAGCTGATGCTTTTATCCTTAAATCAACTTACTCCTCTTCTGGAGTCGTTACGTGGACTAAGAAATACGGCGGATCGAATGATGATGAATTCAGAGCCGCAGATTTTATGGCTGACTCCACTATTGTGGCTGTAGGACAAACTACTCATTCCGAATCACTGGACAAGAACATTTATGTAGCGAGATTTAAACAAAATGGAGACACAATTTGGACCAAATCCATCGGCACAAAATTAGAAGACCGAGCATATGGTGTTACTGTCAGTAAAGACAACCATATCTATGTTGCCGGGTCTTCAATCGGAGTGAAGAGTAACAACCTAAACCAATATGGAGCGAAACTGGATTCCGATGGAAACTTAATTTGGGATGTATTCCACTCCGAAGAAAACAGCACACATGATGACGTACTTTACGACGTAACGGAAATGCCTAATGGCAAAATAATGTTTGCAGGATATTCCAATTCCTATGGAACGATTGGAATGGAAGACATTAGTTATCACCTTTTAGATATTAATGGAAACTGGTTGAATGGTGGTACAACCGGCCAACCTAATGGCAACAGCAGAGCCTATAAAATTCTACCATTGAACGACTCGTCCTTTGCAACATTCGGAAGCACCAGGTCTTGGGGACTTGGACAACACGATATTGTTCTTTGTAAACACCCCAAAGTAAATTTCACGGGGTTAAAAAACGCAGAAAGTTGGAAAGATGAGGCATTGTGTACCACAGGCCTATCCGAAACCTCAAGCACGGCAATAAAAGTAGTTCCAAATCCTTCCACAGGTCAATTCATAATCGATGCAGGTGCAAAATTATTTGGAGTAATGGAAATCTACAATACAGTTGGCAAACTAGTCTTGACCAAAACGATTTCCACCAATTCCATTATGCAACATCATCTTCCACCAGGACTGTACGTACTGAAATTTTCAGTCGACGGAAACTCATTATTCACACGAGTAATCGTCGAATAAAGTGTAACTAAAAATTAATTGATTTATAGGCAACTACCAATATTTTGGCGAAAATGTGGCGCGGGGGAGATTTGAACTCCCGACCTCAGGGTTATGAATCCTGCGCTCTAACCAACTGAGCTACCGCGCCAGAGCGGGCGCAAATATAGCCGTTATTGCGTAACCCGCAAATTTGGACAATAAATTCTGTCAAGAATTTAGCAATTATTGCTACCTAATTTTGGCGCTATTCAAACCATTTATTAATTGTTTTTTAATATTTTAACTAACAATTAAATCGCTTATATCGCGATCATCGAAATAAATATAAAAACACACCAGCCTACTGTGGTACGTTTTTGCTATTTTTCCTAACTATACATTTACTAAATATCGCTATGTCAGATAAAGTCGAATTCGAACTTGAATATATCATTAATGTCTCCCCAAAAATCTTATACAATTGCTTGAGTACTCCGAGTGGTCTCTCAGAATGGTTCGCAGATGATGTTAATATTCACGGCGATGAATACACCTTTTTCTGGGACGGTAGCGAAGAGGTTGCAAAAGTTCTTGCTCAAAAGCCTACAGAATATGTAAAGTTTCGCTGGGAAGAAGACGAAGGGGAGAACTATTATTTCAAACTTGCTATTAAAATCGATCCGCTAACCAAAGATGTGGCCCTGGTGATTACTGATTTTGCCGATCCTGAGGAACAAGAAGAAGCTGTTTTACTATGGGATAAACAAATTGAGACCCTCCGGCAAAGTATTGGAGGCTAAGAATCGATATCTTTGATGCCTCAATGTAATTTCACAGTCTTTGGGGCGACTACATGTTTAAGACACTTAATTTATTAATACTTCGGTCCTACATTGGACCTTTGATTGTCGCATTTTGCATTGTCATGTTCATTCTTATAATGCAGTTTTTGTGGCTCTATATTGATGAATTAATGGGCAAAGGACTTGGAACCTGGCTAATTATTGAACTGGTATTCTATGCATCTGCGAACCTTGTCAATATGGCTCTGCCCCTGTCAATTTTATTTTCATCCACCATGACTTTCGGCAATCTAGCCGAATACAACGAACTTACCGCGCTTAAAGCCTCAGGAAATTCTCTTATACGTGTAATGCGGCCACTAATCATTCTAATGGTTTTTATCAGTGGTTTTGCATTTTATTTTTCAAATAATTTGTGGCCAGTAGCAAATTTTAAAATGCGCGTACTGCTAACCGATATCAGTAAGAAAAAACCTGCAATGACCCTTAAAGAAGGGGTGTTCTACAACGACATCGATGGCATGAGCATCCGGGTAATGAAGAAAAACGATGAAACGGGCCTACTGCAAGACATCCTTATTTACGATCGATCCACCACAAATAGTTCATATAACAAGGATTTTAGAGATTACAAACAAGTCATCCGCGCAGAATATGGTAAAATGCACCGAAGTCCGGACAACAAGGGTTTAGTTTTTGAACTGCACAATGGAGAGATTTACAAAGAAATTGAACAAAATCAGCTGAAGGACACCAAATATCCATTTCAAAAATCTAGATTCAAGCATGCTTCATTCAATTTGGACCTTTCTTCATTAGACTTAAAGCGTTCTGATGAAAACAATTATACAACGGACCAATTACTAAACGTAAAGCAACTTGATAGGAATATTGACTCTCTAAACAAGGTGGCTAGAGTGATCAAAGAAAATCTGACTGACTACGTTTCTAAAACATACGCTACCGTAAGACAAAGAGATAAAGAAAACTATCACCCGCACGAACGCGCTACTGCAGCTTTTGAGGATCAACCACAAGTAGAACAGAAAAAGATCATTCAAAAAGCTATAACTAGATGCAAGAACGTCAAAAAACACATCGAACAGCAAACCAAAGACGCACTTGGTTACAATGAAAAATATATAACTACGCTGAAAGTAGAATGGCACAAAAAATTCACCTTGTCAATTGCTTGTCTGATATTATTCTTTATCGGTGCGCCATTAGGCTCTATTGTAAAAAAAGGCGGATTTGGGTATCCAATGCTTTTTACTATTGCCTTTTTTATCCTCTACTATATTCTAACCATGATCGGTCAAAAAATAGCGTCCAACCAAGTGGTAGTCGAATATTTGGGCGTTTGGTTAAGCTCATTTGTTTTATTTCCTATCGGAGTATTCCTAACTTACAAAGCAAATAACGACTCCGTATTGTTTGATAGAGAATTTTACTTGCGGATTTTAGGACTCAAAAAGAAGGTAAAGGATGAAAATTCTTCAGCTATGTTGTAAGCCACCAAGACCAACTGTAGACGGAGGCTGTATTGCTATGGACAATATTTCCAGCAGTTTATTGAAACTCGGCCATGAATTGAAAATCATTAGCATTGCGACACATAAACATCCTTTTAAACCAGAGGAAATTGAAAAGAGTTATATTGACCAAACTAATTTTGAAGCTGTTTTTGTTAACACCAAAATTAACCTGGTAGATGCTTTCTCCGCTCTAGTAACAGCCGACTCTTACAATATTAGCAGGTTTTTCTCCGCCGATTTTGACCTTCATTTGATGCGATTATTGAAACGCGAAAAGTTTGATTTCGTGCACTTGGAAAGCCTTTTTATGACGCCTTACATCAATACCATAAGACGATGCTCTAAGGCCAAAATTGTCCTAAGATCGCACAATCTGGAATACATGATCTGGAAACGAATGGCGGAAAGTTCCGGAAATCCGGCAAAAAAAGTGTACCTGTCTTTATTGGCCAATCAACTAAAAAAATATGAAATAAATGTTATCCAACATCTGGATGGGATTGCCGCCATCAGCCATAAAGACGCCGCGAAGTACAAAGCAATTGGCAACGCTCCAGTAGCGACAATTCCCTTTGGAGTAGACATCGAAAACTATACGCCGGTTTACGATGGCTTCGTAAAAAATCCAAACTTTTTTCATCTAGGTTCTATGGACTGGAAACCTAATTTGGAAGGAATAAGCTGGATGCTAAATTCGGTTTGGACGGAGACTCAATTTAATAACAAACTTGTTTTGGCTGGACGAAAAATGCCAAATTGGGTTACTAACAATACCCATCGTGTTGAAAACGTAGGAGAAGTTTCTAATGCGCAAGAATTTATCACGTCCAACGGAATACTCGTGGTACCGTTGTTGTCGGCTGGTGGAATCCGAATAAAAATAATCGAAGGAATGGCTTTGGGTAAAACGATTATCTCTACTTCGATTGGAGCTGAAGGGATAAATTACACCAATGGAAAAGACATCATTATCGCAAATAATAAAGACGAATTTATCAACGCTTTTGAACGTGTTCTAAATAACCCGCAAATGACCGTGGAAATAGGCAAAAATGCTCGATGTTTAATAGAGACTTCATTCAACAACGATTTACTGGCCAAACAACTTATTGATTTTTATCAATCCCTGTTAAGTTAAACTAAAATCGATTTAACCGTTCTTTTTCATCCCGAAAAGAACAGTTCAGTTGATTTTCAAGGACTTCAATTTTGTCTCTTACTGTGCAAATAAAATCCTGATGCGTTTTGCTAGCTGGATTAAATGGTTTGTGATTTACGGCTGCCAAAACCTGCTGAATTTCCTTATTAACGCCAAGTGTTGCCTCTGAAAAATAGGCCTGTCCGAATAAACTCCAGATAAAATCGACTGCATCCGACGATGGGTGAAGCATATCAGATGCGAAAAAGCGATAATCACGTAGTTCATCAATCAGAATTTCATACGCGGGGAAATATACGGACCCCGAAAACCTAGTAATCAATTCATGCACTGCAAGATGCAAAATGGATTTGCTTAACGTGTTTTCGTGTGCTCCATCTTTCCAATGTCGAACAGGACTGACCGTAAAAATGACTTTCAATTCTGGTCGAACCTTTCTAAGTAGTCCAATTACCCTACTTACCTCATCCACAATCTGCGATACCGATAAAAGCCTTTTTAGAAAAGTAGATTGAGGAACTTTATGACAATTAGCTACAATTTGTCCTGTTTCCCGTAATTCGTATACCCACGAGGTCCCAAATGTTAGAATTAAAGTGTCTGCACTGGAAATAAATGTCGACAATTCGCGCGCCGTTCTATTAATGTTGTTTAGGACTGCCTGCAAATCAAGCCCACCCATTCTGCTGTGAAAATCCCACGACAAATACAATTCATTGTGCTTTATAAGGTCGGTTTCATTGTATTCGATCCCGGATAACACCTTGCTAATTAAATCGACAATAGAAATTGGGTTAAACATTATTCCAAAAGGGTTTACGTTTACCTGAAATTTAAAGCGGCTTAACCTTTGTCCGATTTCATCTGCGAAACACGATCCTAAAGATAGCACTCTGGAATCATGCCCCAATTTTAATTCATTTTTCTTCGGCCGAACCTGTATTCGAAAATCACCTGTGTCCTTCATTTACCGCTAAAGTTTCGCAACTTTAGCAAATGTTCCAAATTTTCTTGTTCCAACAAGATACATTCCTGCAGGTATTCCTTTACCAAGATTAACAACCCCACTTGATTTATCCACTCTAATCTGATCAACTAACCTACCCGAACAGTCCCAAACTATCAGTTGATCGTTTACTTCCATACCAGCAAATTGAACCGCAAATGAATGACTAAAGGGATTCGGGTAAACTGAAATTTCCATAGCAGAATATTCTTCTTCTGGTACCACAACGTCAGATCCTTCGGTTACAGAAAAGCCATCCAAGCCTAGTTCATTTACACTATTTCCACCTTCTAATGAGACCCTAAACTTTATGGAATTTGCATCAAGTACATGTTTCCTAACATCAATAGAGTTTAAAGTCCATTTTGAATTTAATCCTTTTACTTTCTGAATTTTGAAGCTCTCCTCTACCCCAAGAGAATCAACAATTAACTCTACAGTAGATCTCCCAAATTGAATATATTGCCATTGCGCAAAGTTTAAAATAGGTTTTGTATAAGTTGCTAGGTCCATGGCCGGGGATGTTAAAGTGACCATCTTATCATACTCAACGTCATCATCGTCGCTAGTAACACCCTTATTACCGGTAACGTATGCCCAACCCAAACAATCATCAACAACATCCAAAAATGGGTTGGCCGTATCCTCTCGATCCGTTGTGCCATTAGGAACTCCACGCTCCCAGCGTCCTTCTTTTGCCGTTCCGGATGACACCCATCCTAGGTCCAAGCTAAAGTCATCCTGATACCCCTTGTTTTCTAGCTTAAACTCAAGAATTTCATCTTGATCTTTTACACTATGCGTTACACACATGCCAATCCAACCCCAAGCGCCGACAGAAATTTCATAGGACCCTGACACAACTTTGGAAGCCAAGGACATTCCGTTTGTATTTGTTTCAAAATCGTAAGAAGCTCCTTGCTCTGATAACAAATAAACTTGAGCATTATCAATCGGGTTTCCGTCCCCATCCACAACCTTAATGGAAATATCAGATGTTGACATTTTTTCCAACTCTACTTCCAAAGTAGTAATTTGCCCATTGGTCAATTTAACATTCTGCAACGTTTTAGGATAGTGCAGAGGCCCCTTAAATAGAATAGAATAAGATCCCGAATCATGGTAACCCATTTTGCATTGGCCAAGTAAATCACTTTTAGAATTGACCGGTGTACCAACGATCTCTGCAATAATATTGCCTAAAGGAGCTCCTGAACCCAGTTCGGTAACTTTTGCCTCCAAAACAGCTGCTCGCTTATAATTAGGTTTAAAAACATACAGACCATTCCATTCGTCGGAAGCAATTATGTTGCCGGATGGTAACCAAGGATATACTCCCCAACAGCCGGAATACCCAGTCCCTGAAGCATTGGTATCAGTATCGTATCGCCCCACTTCAACCATATTACCTTTACTAGATACGTCATGAATCGTAATCCCATCATGATAATAGGAGGTCACCAAATAGTTATCTATAAAATGCGTGTTATGCGGAATAACATAGTCTCCAGGTGAAGATTGAATTTTATCCGTCTGCTTAATGTCACTATAATCTGAAATATCGTATTCTTCAATAAACCCATTACCTATTTCATCTGTGGTGTAAACAAATTTGCCATCGTCAGAAAACCAAATATTATGGCAGGTTTTACCATCAGTTTTATGTTCCGCAAGCTTGATTGAATTTTGTTTGTCTAAAACATTCCAAATAGAGAATGTTCCTTCATACGCATGCGCCAAATACAACGTATCACCTCTAGCAACTCCGTCATGCGCATAAGGACATTTAACAACTCCAACCACTGGTGGTTGCGTAGGATTTGCATCAACGTCCAACATAATCACATCACCTTTACCTTTACCAGGTTGATTCCCACCAAAAATATACGCAATTCCATTTTCGTCAATAAATATATTATGGGCACTTTCCCAATTGACTGTGGTATCACCCGTATAATAATTTACACTCAAAACGGTATCTCCAGGTAGAGTAGATAGATCAATAATTAATAATCCATCAACCGCCTCAGTGGTGATATACGCATAAGATTTCCACGTCTTTATGTCTCGCCATTTAGAATTTTGTCCAGGCTCAAAAAAAACCTCTTTTAGACTGTCTGGGTTAGTAACGTCAACAATGGACGTCCCGTCATTTAGCCCAACAATAGCATATTCGTTTTCTAATGTATCAACCCAACCCCAAATGTCATTGGATTCTGTGCTGTGCATTGCCGAAACATTCAAATTTCCAACATTTTCAATGTTTACTTGCCCTCTTACTGACAAAGTAAGAGAAGCCAACAATATGATTGAAATGAAAATTAGTGTTTTCATAAGAGTATTATATAATTGTTTAAATTAAATGCAACTGCACCAACGGTTACACAGTATAGCACACCAGCACTTCCGGCGACAAACAACATGTAACGCCACCAAGTTGATCTAAATAATAGAATAATCTACAATTTTACCACCTTCTCTAGTTGATTGAAACCTTTGAAACCTGCAAGATACATCCCGGAAGACAAACCTTGACCTATGTAGAGAGTTCCTTCAGCATTTTCAATTGTAATCTGGTACACAATCTTTCCTGTATAATCGAGAATTATAAATTCTTCCCCAATTGGCATTCCTGAATATTCAACCGTGCCGACTGAAGAAATAGGGTTAGTTTGAATGAAACTAGCAGTTGATCCAGAGCTATTTGTCACCATATCGTAAACTATTCCATCTCCAGAATCAAAGTACATTTTGGCACCAGCAATAGGATTACCTGAAACATCCTGAACTTTAATAGTACTTGTTAAGAAAGCTTTTGGAGTCAACTCCACATCAACCACCGTAATTTTACCATTCTCTAATTTTACTCCCTGAACAATTTTCTCTTGATGATACGGTCCTGAAAATTTCACATCGAAAGTACCTGATGATGGATGGCCAATTATATATTCTCCAATCAACGAGGAACTGGCATTGGCTGCTTCTCCAACAATTTCAACGAAAATATTTCCAATTGGCGCACCAGAACCAAGTTCGGTCACAGTTCCCTCAAGGTAACAAGCTCGAACATATTTCGGTTTAAGTACGAACAATCCCTTTTTTCCATCTGATGCAATAATATGTCCAGAGGGTAACCAAGGGTATACTCCCCAACAGCCGTCCATATTTTGGTCGGATGCCTCCGGATGCGTGTCAAAGTTCCCTACTTCTACCATTACTCCCGGTTTCGAAACATCATGAACTGTTACGCCATCGGTGTATTGAGAAGTGACCAAATAATCATTGATAAAAAAAGTATTGTGAGGAACCACCTTATTGCCAGGGGAAGATTGAACCTTGCTAAGCAACTGAACATCGCTGAAATCCGAAATATCGTATTCCTCTATATACCCATTGGATATTTCTTGGGCAATGAAAAGTCTTTTTGCATCATCCGAAATCCAAATTTGATGGGTCATTGCCGTGGTTGTTGCATGTTGAACAAGCTTCACTGGCTTGGCTTTATCCTTAATATCCCAAATTGTAAAGTATCCATCTCTTACGTGAGCAACGTATAACGTATCCCCTCGTGCATATCCATCATGAACATATGGACACTTGACTACACCAATTACAGTTGGATTCATCGGATCCGTCTTAACATCCAGCATTACCACATTGGCTGTGGTACCATTTCCATGAAGTGCCCCAAAAAGGTACAGAACACCTTTTTCGTCAATAAAAAGATTGTGCGCAGAAGACACCTTAATGGTATCGTTTCCTGAATAATATTTGACTGTAAGGTTAGTATCTCCGGGAAGCGATGATAAATCAATCATCAACAATCCATTTTTCGCTTCTGTTGTAACATAAGCAACTGAACCCCAAGTTTTTATATCTCTCCAAGGGGAGTTCATTCCAGGTTCAAAAAACACTTCTTTAGGATTAGCGGCATTCGTAACATCCACAATGGACGTACCGTCTTCAAGACCGACAATCGCATATTCATTTCCTAATGTGTCAGCCCAACCCCAGATGTCGTTTCCGCCGGTAGAGTGTTTTGCACATAAATCCAAAACTCCAACTTGTTCTAAATTCAACTGCCCAATGCAATTGACTATAGTAAAAAGAAGGACAACGTTAATGATTCGATATAGTTTACACATACAGTACTTTTTATTTTTTTTAACTGTCACTGCAATCACCGTAACAGGCAATCACTAAGTAGTATTAATAAAACGGGTAAATCGATCAACGACCTATTAGAGCTTGACCACCCTACTAAATGAATTGGAACCTTCCAAACCAATTAAATATATCCCTGAACCCAAGCCTTCTCCAAATTTCACAACTCCGTTCGGAGTTCGAACATTAATTTTGTCCATCAACTGACCCATACAATCTAAGACGATCAAATTGGATTCCATATTCAGATCAACGTACTCAAGAATGCAAGAATTAGAAAACGGATTGTTATAGATTTTAATCGCTCCTTGAGCCGTACTTTCGTAGATGTTGTTAGCACTACTATCTATTATTTCAAAGTCATCAAGTGCAACATTTACCTTAGACCCGCTACCCGCAACAATCGCAACCTTCATTTCCTCAGACAAGTCAATGAGATCCTTTATTCGCATTTGAATATCAACCCACCCCTTCTTAAACACGTGTAATTTCTTGCTTTTTTTAATGTTTGAACCACCCACTTTGGATGAAAGTTCAACTTTGACGCCCTCCCCAAAATAACCAGAATAGCCCCATACACTAAAATAAAGATAGGGATCAATGTAAGATGACAAGTCCATAACGGGAGATTGTAATGTTCCGGCTTTGCCGTTAGGCAACAGACTCTCAAGACCGGTAATAAATACATTATCCCCACAATCAGATTCAATATCGCTAAACGGACTAACAGTATCCTGCACCACACCTATTTGAGCTTGCACTTTGGGTACAGGGATACCGCGTTCCCATTTGCCATCTCCAACTACCCCTTGTGATTGCCATCCCAAATCCAAGCTAAAATCATCTTTGTAACCGCGTTCTTTAAGTACAAAAACCAACTCTGTGTCGTCTAATTTTATGGAATCACTGAGGCAAGTTCCTTTCCAGCCCCATGCGCCAACTGCAATGTCGTATTGCCCCACAACAATCTTCGATGTAACTGAAACGCCATTCGCACCGGTCTCAAATTGATACTCAGCACCATGCTTTGATACAAGTTCAACCTTTCCTCCAGCAATTGAATTTCCGGCCTGATCCTCAATTTTAACCCTGGTTACCACCGTTTCCATTTTCTTAAGTTGAACATCCTGCACCGTGGTCGTGCCGTTTTCCAACTTTACGCCCTGAACGGTTTTCGGGAAGTGAAACGGAGCTGAGAATTCAACAGAATAGGTCCCTGACTGATGATACCCAGTCTGATACTTTCCAACAACTGAGCTACTCGTATTTGCAGCGGTGCCTAAAATATCTATTGAAACATTTCCAATAGATACACCAGATCCTTCTTCTGTAATTGAACCTTCCAAGTAACACCCTCGCACATAATTAGGCTTAAAAACGTAAAGCCCATTGTGATCGTCGGTGGCTATAATATTGCCCGAGGGCAAATATGGATATACTCCCCAACTTCCTGAATATCCTGGTCCCTCAATCGTTGAATCGGTATCATAACTACCAACTTCTATCATATTTCCAGGTTGGGAAACGTCATGAACCGTAACTCCATCGTGGTAATATGCCGTAACTAAATAATCGTCAACAAAAAACGTATTGTGGGGAACAACGTGAGAACCTGGTGCAGTTTGCACCCGACCGTTGAATTTAATATTACCAAAATCAGAGATATCGTATTCCTCCAAATATCCATTCGCTACCTCATCGTTAATGAAAATTCGACTAGCATCATCCGATATCCACAATTGATGTGTAAAGGTATTACCTGTGTATTGTTTGCCTAACTGAACAGGATTACTCTTATTCTTAATATCCCAAATCGAGAAATATCCATCGAGGATATGAGCCAAATAAAGGGTATCTCCGCGAGCATATCCATCATGAACATAGTCACATTCCAAAACACCAATTATTGCGGGGTTCATCGGATCCGAGTCAACATCCAGCATGACCACATTTCTTTTTGTACTTGCTTGCTCCTGGTATGCTCCGAAAATATATGCTACTCCTTTTTCGTCGATGTATAGGTTGTGGGCAGACTCCCAGGTCAATGAATTGCTACCTCTGTAGTAACTCACATCTAGAATCGTATCACCGGGCAATTTTGACATATCGATTATCAACAACCCGTTTTTCGCTTCCGTTGTAATGTAAGCATATGATTTCCAGGTCTTCATATCCCTCCAAGGAGAATTCATTCCTGCTTCGTAAAACACCTCTTTCGGATTTGATGCATCGGTCACATCAATAATTGAAGTTCCGTCCATCAGCCCTACGATGGCATATTCGTTCCCAACACCATCCACCCATCCCCAAATGTCATTCGCTCGAGAACTGTGCTTCTTGGAGACATTATAGTTACTTACTAAGTCAATATTGATTTGTCCGACAGCTTGGACGGCACAAATAGCCATCACCCAAATAGAGAAACTTATTTTACCGATCATACCACTAAATTATTCTTCTAAATTAATGAATACCAATTTTTTAAATGGCTGTTTCGAGGAAACGGTCGTTTTCTTTAGATCAGAGGTAAATTAGCTTCGGTTAAGGTCCAAAAATGAAGGGATTTCATGCAGAAAATGGTACTCCTTTTTTAAATGATCAATTTGACAAATGAAATGCTGTAGCCCATTTGTGACTATTAGGTAGGGCACTCCGATAGCAATATTATACTGTGCGATTTGATCAAAAACTTTCTGGTCAATTTTTATCCGACTTGCCTTACATTCAACTAGCATCAACGGATTGCCATTTGAGCCAAAGATCAGCATGTCGTAACGTCGAATTAATCCATTAACCTTAATGGATTTTTCAATTGCAATCAACCCACCCGGAACTTGTCTGTGCTGAACCAAAAAGCTCGTAAAGTTCTGACGAACCCATTCCTCAGGCGTTACTTTAACCCATTTTTTGCGAATGGAATCAAAAATCATCCTGCCGGAGCTATCCTCCTTAATTTTAAAATGATATTCGGGTAGGTTTAAACGCTCCAACGTAAATGCGATATCTAGCGATACAAAGTAAAGAAATGCTTTCAAAATGCACCAGACTAGATGGTATCGTCATAAGATATTTGCCCAAATGCTGATACACCTTATTTGA
>JAHDGY010000102.1 GCA_020631555.1 Flavobacteriales bacterium
ATAATCTAAATAATATCAAAAAGGTCGCTTAACTAATTTGTCCACTTTTTTGTAGAAAGTCCAATCTAATAAATTTAATTTTGCGATTCAAATGCGGAAAGCAATTGCATGTGTTCTGTTGTTGGCTATTACTTGGTCTGTAATTCGACCAGTTTTGCCCTACTTAGATTATGCCGTGCATAAAGATTACATTTCTGAGATTCTTTGCATAAATAAAAACCAACCTAAATTACATTGCAACGGAAAGTGTCACCTGAAGAAACAATTAGAAGAATTGCAATCCGACACTCCGAATAAAAACCTTCCTTCCAAAAAACGCTCTATTGTAAATGAAATTAAATTGATTTGTCTTCCGATTATCAACCAATTTTGCGTCCATCCTTCGGATCCAGTTGTTCTTGTCGCGAATTTGAATTCAACAATTTTACATCAATCCATTCCAGAAATAGATTCCCCTCCTCCCCAGCCTATCTTAATCTGAGATGACGTAACAAATAGCCTGATTAGCTATTTGCTCAGCAATGGATATTGTTCTATCTAAGGCAACGTAGTTTATTTTACTAGTTCTCATTTACGGTAAACCAAATTCTGCGGCAATCAATAGCGATGGCTACAAACTACTAGGCTTTGCACAGACAGACAATCCATCCGTTAGGTTTATTTCCTCTATTATTTCCTCTATTATTTTCTGAGATGCAGGCGATGTGCCAGGTCAACAACTGGCTGACTCAATCCACATGTGATCTTATAAATATTAATCAGTTGTATTTCAACCATTCAATAAACTGGAACAAAACAATTATGAAAAACATAAAATTTTGGGTTGGCCTACTATTAATCGTACTTAATGTGGCCCAGACCCTATCTCAAATAGATTTATCAGGTCAAGTAATTGACCAACTTACTAAAGAACACCTTGCAGGTGCTCGGGTATTCACGAATGACCAACATGCCGTAACGAATCTATCGGGTAATTTTAACTTAAATGGTGTTTCCGAAAAGGATTCCGTTACAATTGAACTACTTGGTTTCCATAGTACTACACTTCCAACTTCCGCACTAATGAGCCAAATATCCTTGAGGCAATCTCAAACTGACTTAGATCAAATAATAGTGTCGGCAAGTAGAGACAAGCAAAGACGAAGCAGTGCCCCTGTTTCAATGTCTATTCTGACCGCAACTGAAATTGACCAAGCTAAGGCTACTAGCGCAGATCAATTAGTCAATAAAACCCCAGGAGTCTATATGGTAGACTTAGGGAATGAACAGCATGGGATGGCTATTCGGCAACCACTTTCTTATAAAAGTCTCTTTTTGTATTTGGAAGACGGTTTGCCTATTAGAACTACTGGTTTGTTCAATCACAATGCATTACTTGAAATGAATATGGCTGCCTTCAAATCCATTGAAATTATTCGAGGCCCTTCCTCTGCTTTATACGGTAGCGAAGCAATCGGGGGGGCTGTAAACTTCATTACGTTGCAACCTTCTGCCTACCTCCGGGCTAAGATTTCTGTGCAAGCAAATAATCTCGGATTTAGAAGAACGGATCTACATGTGTCAAATACAATTGGTAAGACCGGCATTCTAGTATCCGGAAATTTTGCATTCCGAAAAAATGGCTACCGCGCTCATAGCGATTACGAAAAACTTGCATTAACGACCAAAGTAAACCACCAGTTCTCCGACAAATTATTGTGGAAAAATAGCATTACAGTAGTCGATTATCGAGCAGACATGACCGGCAGCTTGGATAGTTCAAATTTCTATGGCAAGAAATACACTTCACTACAAACCTTTACAGAAAGAGATGTGCTAGCCTTACGCATTAAATCAGCCTTTCAACTATTTGCCAATGCGTCCAACAAAACTGATTTGAGTCTATTTTACCGCAATAATTCTATCGAACAAAACCCCTCCTACCGCATAAAAGACGATTATTCTCAATGGGGCAATCCAAGTGGAAATAAAAATCTGGCTCATTCTGAAGTAAATGACAATTCGTTTCAATCCTTTGGGGTAATTGCACAGCATAAGAAATCATTCGCTAGGTTGAAAGCATCCTTCATAGGAGGAATGAGTGTAGATTTTAGTCCGAGCACCTACCATGCAAACTACATCAGCATATACAAAAACAACAATGGTGTGTACGAACTATTTTCAAAAACAGACTCGATTCTCACGGACTATACAGCAGACATGTTAAATACAGCAGCATATGCCCAATTTGGATTTAACCCTATGGAACAAGTTAAAATAACCGGTGCAGTTCGTTACGATCATTTTCGTTACAAATACGATAATAACCTGGATGTTAGTGCATTCTCAGGAGCTCCAGACGCAATCAACTATTTTCAGACCGTTACCCCAACTATTGGCGTAAATATCGCTTTCAACAAGTATATTGGAATGTACTCCAATTATTCCAGAGGATTCGTCCCTCCGCAAGTCGGAGAACTTTATCGGGGTGTTACTGTACCTGCTCTTAAACCTGCAATCTTCGAAAATCTTGAGTTTGGTTCATACATACAAATTAAACCAGCAAAGCTTTCTCTCGATATAGCAGCATACGTATTACAAGGAATCAATGAAATTATTAGCGTTCAACAAGCTAATGGCGAATTCATCGACACAAATGCAGGAAAGACGAACCACCTCGGTATAGAATACGGTCTAAAATACAATCCAATTAAAGGTTTAAATCTGCGTGCGAGTGGAACTAACGCAATTCACAGATTCGTGTTCTTTGAAGAAAAAGGAACAGATCTTTCAAAGAAAGAAATGGGGCAATCTCCGGGTTGGATTTTTAACTCCGAAATCACATACAATTCTCCGTTAGGATTCAGAATTAGTGCAGAATGGCAACGGATTGACCCGTACTTTATGGACAATCAAAACACGATGATTTATGAAGGATTTAATGTCTTTCACCTAAGAACCGGCTATGCTTGGAACGGATTTGAAGTATGGCTAAACCTAATGAATATTACAAATACTGCGTATGCCACCACAGCAAGAAAGTCGGCGTGGGGAACATCTTATAATCCTGGGGATCAGCGAACATTTAATGTTGGAATTCAATACCAATTTAACTCGAAAAAATAATAACAGAAAAAATCAAATGCACCGTCAAATTATGAGAATATTCGGTTTTAGCATAGCTCTAATCTATCTGGCCTCCTGTAGCGCAACATCTAACAATTCAACATCCAATCAGGTTTCGTCGGAAGAAGCTGTTGGCTCCGGCCCCTTCTTTACATACGATCACCATAACAAACCTGTACTTTGTTGGATTGAGTCGACCAAAGACTTTGCGACCTCTCAACTTCATTATGCGAGTTTTCACAAAAATAAGCCAAGGATCAAAACCGTAAAGAAAACGAGAGGTTTGAGTCCCTATGCGGAATGCATGCCTAAAATTGCCTATAAACGAGATGGTACAATGCTGGCAATGATTCACAAAAGAAAACCAACTCCAAAGAATAAATTCGCCGGGTGTATCCAGTATTCTTTATCTTCTGATAATGGTAAATCATGGTCTCCATTAAAATTTGTGCATCAAAACACTTCTGTTCATATAGGGCGCAGCTATTTTGATGTGGAACGACTTCCCAATGGAGAAATTGGAGTAGTTTGGCTCGATGGTAGAAAGAAAAATCAAAATGGATCGACCTTATTTTTCGCTAGCACCGAAAAAGGCGCTGGCTTTGAAAACGAAATTGAAATTGGACAAAAAGTTTGTCAGTGCTGCCGAACTGATTTGCATGTGAGCAATGACAACACAATTCACGCGGTATTCCGCGACATTATTCAAGATAGTATTAGAGACTTTGCATGGGTTAGTTCGACCGATTCTGGACAAAGTTTTGGTCAACCTCGCATCGTTAGCAACGATAATTGGGTTATAAACGGTTGTCCGCACAGCGGTGCAGCCATCAGTAGCTCGCCTACTTCCGGTAAACTACATGTGGCATGGTACACACGAGGAGGAATGCCTGGTATTTACTTCACTTCTTCGGATGGAGCCTCCTTCGAACAACGAACTTTAATGGATACAAACGCCAGTCATCCCCAAATAATTGGATGGCCAAATGGAACTGTATATATCGCCTGGGACAAAAGAATTGACAAAAAAGATGGGGCTTTCAATCAAGTTGTGGTGAGCACAATAGATCATCTAGGAAACAGAACCACCGTGTTTTCAACAAAAAACAATGTGACGGCAACTTACCCCGTAATCGCTAAGTATTCTGATTATGAAATAATCGTTGCATGGGTGCAGGGAAAGGGAGAGAACGCAAACGTTCGATATAAAATTATTGAAGTTTAATCGCCAAACCTGGTAGTTGCATGGGCCTTCTACCTTTATCTGGAGACTATAGTTAAGCATGAATTAATATGTTTAAGTGATGGGAACAGGAAAACATTATTACAGCAAGGAGTTCAAATTGAAAGCTATTGAATTAAGCAATGTTCGGGGTAATGCACGTGAAATTGCAGAATCGAGACATTGCTATCCAATTGTTACCAATCGGCTCAAGAGAAACTTCTTCACCACAAGAAAATCTCAGGTGTGGGTCTCTGATATCACTTATGTTAAAACAACCAATGGCTGGCTTTACGTGACAGTTATATTGGACCTGTACGATCGAAAAATCGTTGGTTGTTCTCTAAACAACAACCTCTCGGCTAAAAACACCACAATTGCAGCTTGGAATATGGCAATTAGAAATCGACCGCTAACTCAGAAGTTTATTTTCCATTCCGACAGAGGCATACAATACGCTTGTGGTGAATTCTCTAAACTTTTAGAATCTAATCCAATGGCCATCATTAGAAGTATGAGTGGAAAAGGAATGTGCGTAGTCACAAATCACATTGGAAAATTCGTTTATAACCTACAGCTAATAAATTCGAATGGATAAACGGCAATATAGAAATTCTGAAGCTTTCTACTTATCCATTCGCAAATTCAATATACTACAACCACCAATTACTAAACTAAGGATACACCTCTTTAGATTGATTCCAGTAGACGTCCATTTCCTCCAAGTTTAGTTTCGTGATATCCTTGCCTGACTTACGAATTTCATCCTCCAAAAAAGTAAATCTGGAAATAAATTTTTTGTTGGTGCGTTCCAATGCCTCTTCTGGATCGACATTAATAAATCGAGCATAGTTAATAATTGCGAAAAGTACATCTCCCAACTCATCAACCATTCTATCTGTTTTGTTATCCACCTCTTCCTTTAACTCACCAAGTTCTTCCAGAACCTTATCCCAAACCTGATCAACGTTATCCCAATCAAAACCTACTCCCATAGCCTTTTCTTGTACACGAGAGGCTTTTACCATTGCCGGCAATGACTTGGGAACTCCTTCCAGCACTGACTTCTTACCAGTTTTAAGCTTAATTGCCTCCCAATTTGCTTTTACATCTTCTTCGTTTTCTACCTGAATATCTCCGTAAATATGTGGGTGACGCTCAACTAATTTATCACAAACAGTATTCAACACATCAGTCACATTAAAAGCACCTTTCTCGGAACCAATTTTTGAATAAAACACTAAGTGTAGCATCAGGTCTCCAAGCTCTCCTTTGATTGCCTCCATATCAGCATCCAAAATAGCATCACCTAATTCATACGTTTCTTCGATTGTAAGCCTACGAAGTGTCTCCATGGTTTGCTTGCGATCCCAAGGACACTTCTCTCTTAATTCATCCATTATGTCTAAAAGGCGTTTAAACGCTACAAGCCTATTGTCCATTCAATCAATTTTGCCTAAATGTAGGCAAACCTCGCATTGACACGCTTAGATTAACGCCAAATTATTAGTGGATAAGTTGATGCCCAGGGTCTAGATTTTTTCGTGAGACTCAGCCCATAAATCAATTCAAAACCAATGTAATTAAGTCTCAACTCTATATCACCGTTGATGTCTTGGCCGACATTCTGGAAATGATATCGCCCTATGGCAATTGGAGTTGGCGTGTAATTGATCTTCAATTTGGAAAATAGAACCCCTTGTGTTGGTAATTTTTCAGGGGGCTTGTGTCTTTTGAAAGGTTCATCAATTTATTTTTGGAGGTCAATTTTGACGAATACGTTTAGCCTGATAAAAGCTACTAGATTTGACAAGTGCCATTTGTATTTTGCAGTTGCTTTATATCTCGGAAAAACACTTCAACTTCCCAACGGCATTTGTACAGCAGTCCGATTGTTTGAGCAGCCCAGTTAAAATTATTTGTAATCACCTCAATGGTCTGATTGTTTACATCGTCCTACCCACCAACTCGTAGTAAAGGTCTTTGAACAAATCAGAAGTTCGATGCTTGTTCTGGTAGCTTATACTTGATTTTGATGGAGCTTTAATAACTCCTAAATGGTTGAGATTGCCTGTCGCAGAGCGCAGCCCATTGGAAATGTCCCGTACGGATGTACTCTTTGCAAAATAACAAAACAACATCGATACTAAATGCGTCCAACTATCTTTATCTGAATGGTGCTTCTCTACAAGCTTTTTAAAAACTGAACGGTCAATCTTTTTGAGACCTTTGAATAATTCAGATTGAGGTTTTGGAAACTGTTTAGTGTGACTTTTTAACTGGTTTCTTTTTCGAGAACTAGCAGATTGTTTTTTGTGATTTTTTGCTTTTGGGGGCATATTTTGCCCTGAATACCTCGATTATTTGGCGAGTTGACGCACCCAATCCCGGGGAGCGCTTTAGATTATGAGCTATTGCCTCTAGTACATGCACGAGATGTACTTTATCGGCCATCACCTGTTTGCGCTGCGACTTTGGAATTTTACCGATCAATTCTCCGAGTCCTTTACTATCGTGCTGGTTGGCAGCAACAGTATGAACTCCTAGTATTACACCATTTTCATCTGTGCCAATATATTTATTATACCCAAAGATATTTTGACCTGATTTTCTTAGCCACCTAGCCTGAGAATCATTTCTTGCGCAGCTGCTTTAATTCCATTTGTTCTTTGCTTAGTTGAGCCTTGCCCTTACCGCTAAATGCGATTTGCTAGAAAGTTCCTTGCGTCAACGATAAATCAAGTCGACTTTAATCCCCAGTTCTTCCGCAATTTCTCGTGCATTACCCCGAACATTGCTTAATTCAACAGCTTTCAATTTGAACTCCTTGCTGTAATAACGTCTTCCTCTTCCCATCACTTAAACATATTAATTCATGCTTAACTATAGTGTCCAGATAAAGGTAGAAGAGTCCAGTGGAGGCAAAGGACAAAAGCAAATCGGAAAAACCATGGTATCTACTCCTGACAACAAACCTTTGAAAAGAGATTCCGTCTACCAAAAACGAAAAAAGAGAAGTAAGTTTCGAAGGCGAGCCGCTATTGAACCAGTGACCGGACACTTCAAAACAGATTTTCGAATGGCTCAAAATTATCTCAAAGCTCCAGAATCACCACAAATCAATGCATTTCTAGCTGCTGCTGGATGGAATTTGAAGAAAATGATGAGAAAACTCAAAAACGATACCTCTGTTGGGGTATTAATTGTCCTCAAAACCAGACACACTCTTCTGGACGGGTATCAAAAATACAACCTCATTTTTGGCTGCTGTTCAAATAAGGTGTATCAGCATTTGGGTAAATATCTTATGACGACACTACCTAGAAGCAATAGCTCATAATCTAAAGCGCTCCCCGGGATTGGTGCGTCAACTCGTCAAATAATCGAGGTATTCAGGGCAAAATATGCCCCCAAAAGCAAAAAATCACAAAAAACAATCTGCTAGTTCTCGAAAAAGAAACCAGTTAAAAAGTCACACTAAACAGTTTCCAAAACCTCAATCTGAATTATTCAAAGGTCTCAAAAAGATTGACCGTTCAGTTTTTAAAAAGCTTGTAGAGAAGCACCATTCAGATAAAGGGAACAAAGGATTTGATAGTTGGACGCATTTAGTATCGATGTTGTTTTGTCATTTTGCAAAGAGTACTGTAGTGGTCTAAAAAAACTGGACAGGAAAAAATGAATTCTTAAATTTCTGTCAAATGAAAAGAACCCGACGAAAATTCAGTGCTTCGTTTAAAACAAAAGTTGTTTTGGAAGCTTTAAAAGATCGCAAGACGTTTAGAGACAACATATCAAACTAAACAACAAACCGAGATTGTACCATGTTTCAATGGATTGAAACATGGTACAATCGCAATCGAAGACATTCCGCTTTGGGAA
>JAHDGY010000103.1 GCA_020631555.1 Flavobacteriales bacterium
TTAAACATATTAATTCATGCTTAACTATAGTGTCCAGATAAAGGTAGAAGGTCCAACCTCTCTTTTTTTTATTTAGGACGCTATTGACTTCAATTATAAAATAGAGCGATAAACAAGTTTTCTGATTAGGACGGAAAGGGCGCTGCCCCTATATTTACACCAACTGAAAATTGTATAAGTGGAGCCCGATATTGATTTAGAGAACAAGCAAATCTCAAACGCGTACAGGGGACTTTTAAGGTCTATTCAGGTGGAGTTGTCAAATGAGGACAAGCGTTTTATCCGGAAAGCGTTCAATACGTCTGTGGAAGCCCACAAAAATGCAAGACGTAAATCGGGAGAACCGTTCATCTATCATCCCATTGCTGTTGCCAGAATTTGCGCCGAGGAAATTGGATTGGGTAAGACTTCTGTGGCGTGCGCTCTATTGCACGATACCGTAGAAGATACACACATCACTTTAGACGATATTCATGAACTGTTTGGCGTTAAGGTTCGGAAGATAATTGACGGACTAACCAAAATTTCTGGGGTATTTGATTACACCTCGTCTCAACAGATTGAGAATTTTCGCAAGATGTTGCTCACCTTGCCCGATGATGTTAGGGTTATTCTGATTAAACTGGCAGACAGGCTTCATAACATGAGGACACTGGATTCTATGGCCAGAGATAAACAGCTGAAAATTGCTTCGGAAACTTCTTATTTGTATGCACCGCTTGCACACCGATTAGGTTTATATGCTATCAAGTCGGAGTTAGAGGATTTATCTCTTAAATACACTGAACCGGAAGTCTATGAGGAAATTCAACGAAAGTTGAACAAGACTAAAGATGTCCGAGCGCGATTTATCCGAAAATTTAGTATTCCGATTAAACAAGAATTGTCTGATTCGGGATTGAAATTTACAATTAAAGGAAGGCCTAAATCGGTATACTCCATTTGGAATAAGATTCATAATAAAAAGGTAGCATTTGAAGAGATTTATGATGTTTTCGCCATTCGGATAATAATTGACTCGGAATTACATATGGAAAAGGCCGATTGTTGGAGGGCTTATGCCATTGTTACCGACCATTATAGACCGAATCCGGAGCGATTGAGAGATTGGATCTCTCATCCAAAGCAAAATGGATATGAGTCTTTACATACTACCGTAATGAGTCCTACCGGAAAATGGGTTGAAGTGCAAATTCGTACGGAACGCATGGACGAAATTGCCGAAAAAGGTCTGGCCGCGCATTGGAAATACAAGAAGAATATTCAGGCAATTGGTCGTGAACCTCAGCAAATTGGAATTGATGTGTGGATTGATAAAATCCGAGAATTACTAGAGAATAAAGACGACAATGCGATTGATTTCATGGACGAGCTCAAACTGAGTTTGTATGCTAAAGAAATTTTCGTTTTTACTCCAACAGGAGAATTACGGACATTGCCTTCTAGGGCTACGGCTCTTGATTTTGCGTTTGAGATACACTCCGAAGTTGGTGCGAAATGCATTGGCGCCAAAGTGAATCACAAGTTGGTTCCGTTATCCTACGAATTGAAAAGTGGAGATCAGATTGAGGTAATCACCAGTGAAAAGCAAAATCCGAAGGAAGCTTGGCTTAGTTTTGTTGTCACTAGTAAGGCCAAATCCAAGATTAAATCTGTTTTAGATGAGGAGCGAAAGCGTGTAGTGGCAGACGGAAAAGAGATTCTTGAGCGGAAACTGCGTAACATTAAAGTTGCATTTGACGACGCGAATGTTCAGGAGCTTTTAAAGTTGTACAAGCTCACAGATCACTCGGATTTGTATTATCAAATAGCCAAGGGTAAGGTCGATTTTAAGAAAATCAAGCCCATAGTGATTAAGGGTGGAAGACTGAAACATGGATCAATTACCAGAACGATTAAGGAATCGTTTGAAAGTTTGATCGATCGCGTTTCTGGCAAAAAGGAGGAGCTTATTCTTGGAGAGGGAGATGGATTTGATTATAAATTGTCGCCATGTTGTAATCCGATTCCTGGCGATGAGGTTTTTGGTTTTATCACCATTAGAGATGGAATAAAGGTTCATCGAAATACTTGCCCGAATGCAAAGCAGTTATTGGCCAACTATGCCTACCGAATAATTAAAACACGATGGAAAAACCAAAAAATCTTAGAATTTAAATCTAAAATTAAGATTACGGGTATTGACGATATAGGGCTGGTTCACAAAATCACAAACACCATTTCCAAGGACATGAATGTCAATATCAAATCATTGAAGTTCGAAACAGAAGATGGAGTTTTTGAAGGAGATATTTTACTGTTAATTCATGATACTGAACATCTTAGTGGTTTGATATCCGAATTGAATTTGATAGAAGGAATAAAACGAGTGGAGAGGGTGGAGATTATGTCTGAGTGATTATCGTCCGAATAATTTTGCCATTTAAAACAGTTCTTAAATTTGGAAAATAGTTACCTTTAGCACTTAATCAGAATGGATGACTACGAGTCCGGATATTAAGGCGAAAGTAGAGGCAGTTTTTAAAGATTATCTTGAAGGAAACGGGCACAGAAAAACACCCGAAAGGTTTGCGATACTCGGCGAAATATATAGCTATAAAGGTCATTTCGATATTGAGGCGCTTTATCTGGTCATGAAAGAAAAGAATTACCGGGTTAGTAGGGCCACTTTGTACAATACTATTGAACTTCTTTTGGACTGTAATTTGGTTCGGAAACTTCAATTTGGAAAGAATATTTCTCATTTTGAAAAGAGCTTTCGCTGGGGACAGCATGATCACATAATTTGTACCGACACCAATGAGGTGATAGAATTTTGTGATCCTAGAATACAAACCATCAAAGCTACCTTGGAGGAAGTGTATGGCGTGGATATTACGCACCATTCACTGTATTTCTATGCAAAAAGGAAATCTCAAACTGCTACAAAATGAGTTTTAAATACGATTTCACATCCATGCCTGAGTGCATGGAAATTGTTCTTTCCGGTAGTATTATAGATAAAACTCAAACAAGCGAGTTGTTAAAAGAAATTGATCAATTAATCTACAACGTTGATGAGAAGATTAAAGTGGGCCATATAAACATTCTGATAAACATGCAAGACGTTGATTACATCAATAGCTTAGGTATCACGGTTTTAATTGCCATTCTTACGAAGGCTAGGAAATCTGGAGGAGATGTGTTGCTTATCAACATTCCAGACCGGGTAGAAAAACTTTTGTTGATGACAAAATTGAGCAGCGTTTTTGTAATAGTTGAGTCGCTTGAAGAAGCCAAATCTAAATTTAATGAAGCAATAAGCTAGGTATGAAACTAGATGTTCTGTTAGGCCTCCAATGGGGAGACGAAGGGAAAGGTAAACTTGTCGACGTGCTTACGCCGGATTACGACGTAATAGCCCGATTTCAAGGAGGGCCAAATGCTGGTCATACGCTTGAATTCAATGGGATCAAGCATGTTCTGCACACAATCCCTTCAGGAATTTTTAGGGAGAATGTGGTGAATGTAGTAGGAAACGGAGTAGTGATTGACCCAGTAATATTTAAAAAGGAGATAGAGGCGCTTACCAAACTTGGGGTAGACGTTTCATCGCGGTTGCTAATTTCTAAAAAAGCGCATCTTATCTTGCCTACTCACCGTCTTTTGGATCAGGCGTCGGAGCAGTCCAAAGGGACTAACAAAATCGGATCAACTTTAAAAGGAATAGGGCCAACATACATGGATAAAACTGGTAGAAATGGTTTGCGCATTGGCGACATTCATTCCGATAGTTTTGAAAATAGGTATAACAATCTAGTGGCAAAGCACAAAAAAATGCTTGCTCATTATGACTTACAGTACAACCTTGATGAAATGGAATCGGATTGGTTGGATGCTATAAAGTCTCTTAAAAAGTTGAAAGCGATTGATAGTGAGCGTTATGTTAATCAAATGCTTCGTGATGGAAAAAAGGTGTTGGCGGAAGGTGCCCAAGGAACGCTGCTGGATATTGATTTTGGTTCTTACCCTTTTGTTACCTCCTCAAATACGGTTTCGGCGGGTACATGTACAGGGCTTGGAGTTGCGCCTCAATCTGTTGGAAATGTTCTCGGAATATTTAAGGCATATTGCACGCGAGTTGGAAGTGGGCCGTTTCCTACAGAACTTTTTAATGGTACAGGTGAGGAAATGAGGGTTGCTGGGAATGAATTTGGAGCAACTACTGGACGACCTAGAAGGTGTGGATGGTTAGACCTTCCGGCATTGAAGTACTCAATTATGATAAACGGAGTGACTAGCCTGGCTATGATGAAGGCAGATGTGTTAAGCGGTTTTGAAACTATAAGAGTTTGTGTACATTACGAGTATCAGGGAGAACGAATCGATCATTTGCCTTTTGATATGGAAGATCCTAGTCTTAAGCCTATTTATACGGATTTAAAGGGCTGGAGCGAGGATTTAACCGGAATGACTGCCGAAAGTGATTTTCCAGAATCTTTGAACGACTACATTAAATTTCTGGAGGCTGAATTGGCAACACCAATTTCAATTATTTCGATTGGTCCCGACCGAACTCAGACGATTAATCGGAATTAATAAGCTCTGGCCAAATTTGAATTGCGCCAAGAAAATACAATATGATATTTTTTTCCATTGGCAGGTTGTGCTTTTGTGCATCCTGCTTTTTTTAGTTGGAATTTCCGGAAGTGCTCAGCAACGTATCGAGATTCAAATAGTTCAAGCAAATTCAATTGAGTCTAGTCCTGAAATTACATCCGCTCGTAGAATTATTGGAGATGTGATTTTTGAACACGAAGGGACTCTGTTACACTGTGATAGTGCATACCTCTTCATGGATGAAAATAAGGTTGAAACGTTCGGTAGAAGTTACATTCACCAAGAGGACACCCTTAAACTTTGGAGCGATTCACTGACTTATGACGGAAATTCAAAAATAGCTCGATTGCGTAAGAACATTCTTTTTGAGGATAACGAAATTACGCTGGAAACAGACTATTTGGATTACCATATGTCAACGGGTGTTGCGAAATACTTTGATGATGGGGAAATTTTTAGCAAGGAAGAAAAGGCTACGCTGAAGAGTAGAAGAGGCTTTTACTACAGCAAACAGAAACAATTTCATTTTAAGGATAACGTAAGTATTGACCATGACAAATATGACATGCAATCTGATACATTGGTTTATAATACCCGTAGCAAGAAAGTGCAATTTAAGGGCAATACCGTAATCACCTCTGAGGAGAATAAGATTAACTGCAATAGTGGTTGGTATTTTAGCGATTCTGGAATTGGATCTTTCAATAACGGAGCACGCATTTATTACGATAAACAAGAGTTACATGGTGATAGCATCTATTTCGAAAGGCAGTATAAAAGAGGCAGGGCGTTTGGGAATGTGGTAGTGTTGGATACGACAAATGATTTGTCGATTCATGGTCATTATGGAATGTATGATAACAAAACATCTGTTGTTACGGATAGCGGGTATGTTGTACAAACAATGGAGAGTGATACATTTTATTTACATGCAGACACACTACGATTAGTCCATGATTCGGTTAACAACAAGTCGGTTATTTATGCTTATCCGGGTGTAAGATTTTTTATGAATCAAATGCAGGGAGCTTGCGATTCGATGGTTTATGCTCAAACCGATTCTATGATTAAAATGTTCTTTGAGCCTGTTATTTGGTCGGATTCTAATCAATTGACTAGTCAGTATATTCAGATTGAGACAGTAAATGGCAACTTGTCGGAATTCTATATGGAGGACGCTGCGTTTGTAATTACGGAAATTGATTCCAGTGCTTACAACCAAATTGCTGGAAAGGAAATGTTTGGTTTTTTTAATGACAGTAGTCAGTTGGATTCCGTGCGAATTGTTGGAAATGGTCAAACGGTTTATTACGTGGTGGAGGAGGAAATGAATGCTGATTCATTAATGATTCAACGTAAAACGCACATGAACAAAACCATTTGTAGCAATATCGAAATTTCATTAAGCGGTAATCAGTTGAAAATGATTCGCTATAATACCAAACCCGATGCGATAATGTATCCGATTGATCAAGTAAACCCCAAATATTTATTTTTGAAAGGGTTTGGGTGGTTTGGAGACCGACGCCCCAAAAATAAACACGAAATATTTAAGAAAATTGACGATTCCGCTGATAAACAATAAGGTGTTTTATGGGCTTTTGTTTCTGCTAAGTCTTGTGTATTTGGCAGGAATGCTATTCAATGTAATGGGAGTTGATGCTTGTCAATACGCTGCGATTAGTCAGGATATGATGCGTAGCGGAAGCTATTTAGAAGTGTTTTACAGGGGAGAAGATTATTTGGATAAACCTCCGTTTTTGTTTTGGGTCTCATCAATCTCCTTTGATGTATTTGGGGTTTCCAATTGGTCTTACAAATTGCCTACCGTTTTATCTACGGTAATTGGGGCCATCTCAATATTTCGACTTGCTGGGAAGTTATACGGAGAAGAAGTTGGTAAAATTTCAACTCTGATATTGGTTTCTTGTCAAGCATATTTTTTGATAAATCATGATGTTCGGACGGATACTATTTTGGTCAACGCGCTGATATTTACTCTTTGGCATACTGTTCAATTTATCCGGTACAATGCTTGGAGCAATTTAATAGCCCTGTCTTTTGGAATTGCGGTAGCAATGATGACCAAAGGGCCAATTGGCATTATGGTTCCAGCGGTGTCTGTTTTAACACATATTGCGCTTTCTCGCAACTGGAACATACTACTCAATTGGAAATGGTTGTTGGTATTGGTTTTGGTAGGTGCATTTATATCTCCAATGGCGTATGGATTATATACACAATTCGATGCTCAACCTGACAAGGCGATTCCCATGGCCGCTGGAATGAAAATGAAAGGTGTTTCTGGCCTTTGGTTTTATTTCTGGGAGCAGAGTTTTGGCCGAATTACCGGTGGAAATAATCGTTGGAGAAATGATGCTGGGTATTTCTTTTTTGTGCATACCTACGCCTGGTCTTTCCTTCCATGGACACTGCTCGGTTTGATTGCAATTTTCAAAGAGGTTAAGTCTTCTTTCACAGAACGATTGAAGTCCAGAGAATACTATATTGTCGGCGCTGTCGTTGTACCTTTTGTGGTCCTATCCATGTCTAAGTTCAAGCTTCCCCATTACATTTATGTTGTTTTTCCATTTATCTGCATTATGGTTGCTAAAACCATAGTTGACTGGAATAAGCAGTCCTGGGAAAAGTGGATGAAAGCGATAATTGGCTTTCATATTTTTCAAAATAGTGTTTTCGTGATTGGTTCTGGATTACTTTTATTTACAGTGTTTTCTGGTTTTCAATGGGGAGTTGTGGCGATATATTTATTGATGATTGGATCAATCGTCGTTAGTCATTTTCGATTCCGAAAAGGAATGATGGCTTTAATCGTTCCACCTATCCTTGGAATCGTTTTGGTAAATATGGTTTTAAACCTTCATTTTTATCCAAACCTTCAAGAGTACGATGCGGGATACCAAGCGAGTCAGCGTATTCGAACCGCTGAAAATGATAAGTATGTTTATACGTTGAGCGTCAATTCTTTTTCGATCGAAATGTATTCTGGACGTAGTTTACGATCTATTTCTAGGCTCGTTCAATCGGAAAATGCGCAGGGTCCATTTTATGTTTATTGCAACGATAGCGATTTAAAGCACCTTCAGCGTGATACAAGATTTTCGATTGTAGAAGTAGAAGAACTTAAACATTACCATGTTACTGCTTTAACCCTAAATTTTCTAAATCCTAATACAAGACCTTCTGTATTGGAATACAGGTATTTGGTAACAATTCATAAAAAGTAAAAAAAGGCGGCTCTACGAGCCGCCAGATGATTTATTTCTAGAGTAATTTTATTCCTAGGTCAATCAGTTCTTTCTTCATATTTTCTGGCCAAATCGAGACTTAAACTTCCCCGATATGTTTTTTCTGTAATAGACAAAGTGCCAATCTGGATTGACGATACCCAATTCACAATTTTAGATACCCGTCCAGAAGAGTGTGTCTGAAAAGGAAAGGAGTTTCCCACAATTTA
>JAHDGY010000017.1 GCA_020631555.1 Flavobacteriales bacterium
AACCTTGCAATTTTAAACACCGCAAATGCCAAATTCATGCACCAATTACTGCTAACAAACAGAGAGTACCGCAGTTTGTAAGGAGCGACTATTTAAACACGTCAAATTAACAATGCTTTAGCTTAGCTGGGAGATAATTATCGAATTAGCGTGCAATAGCCGCTGTACTCTTCTCCATCGACATTCAAAAGCACGTAGTACACCCCTTCAGGAACAGGTTTACCTCCGGCGCTTTGCCCAGACCATGCAGACAATCGTTCACCAGAAGAAGCAAAAACTACCTCACCCCAACGATTGTAAATGCGTAACTTATTATCTCCCGGTGGAATTTCAGAAATGTAAAACTCATCATTCGAACCGTCATTATTCGGTGTAAAAACATTTGGAATCTCTATCGGACCGTAACAATATTCCACATTTAAACTGTACGTAATGGTATCGAAACAGCTGTAGCTATTCCGCACAACCAACTTGGCCAAATTTTCACCCTCAATAAGACCTACTTTCAATAGATTACCCTTAAGCACAGCCGAAGAATCCACATAACTCCACACGATGCTATCCACGTTAACTGTAACGTTTTCTAATTCCAATGAATCCCCAGGACAATATGGCGCATTCGTAACCTCGTTCAAATTAGCCGATGGTCTTGGGTAAACCGTGATTACGTTTTGCAACAAGAACTTATCTTCACAGCCCTTGTCACTTACAGCTGTTAACCTTACGGAAAAACTATCCAGCTTCGTACTAGAATAACAATGTCTTCCGGGTTGCTCCAAACTTGACGATTGACCGTTTCCAAAGTCCCAATCGAAAGAGGAAATCGATCCAGATGCAATTGAAGAATTATTCGTAATTGTTATACAAGCTTCTTCACAAGCATCTTGGCCAGAAATGCCAACAACTATTTTAGGCAACGGACTTATATCAATAAGTTTCGAAATTGTATCGGAACAACCATGCTTACTAATCGCAATAAGCGTTGCAGTTGCTGAAGCATCAATACCTGTAAAAGCTGGATTCTTTAGGTTACTAGTCTGGCCATCTACCTTCCATTGCCATTTCGTTACGGAATCTCCAAGCGCATTGCTTACCATTACATTAGTTTGATTCTTCAAAGAGAAATTGTCTTTTGTGCAAATAGGGTCCGTGTTAAAGTATGCAGTTGGTTTACCATAAATAGTAAACGTTTTAGTCAAAGTATCTGAACAGTTTTTGTCGCTCTTTACTACTAACATGATCCTTTTTTCCCCGGAAGTTTGATACGTATGCCTAGGATTAATTTGATCTGTGAAACTACCATCTCCCAGATCCCAACTTGTTGAAGCAATATTTCCAGTTGATTGGTTTTGAATTGTTACGCTTCCCAACTGACAACCATTAGAAGGTGTAGTAAACGACGCAACCGGATTTGGGTGTGTGTTTAATGTAATCTTAGCCGTATCCTTGCATCCATAAGACGACTCTGAAATCAACGTAACAGTTTGATTACCCGTTCCCATCACCCAATTAGGCGTAAAAAGTTGACTCGTCTGCGAACCCATCTTCCAATTCCATTTCTGTAACAAGTCACTATTATCAAACCCTTTATGACTAGATTTATTTTCAACCTTCAAGCTATCACCAGAGCAATACTTAAAATCTCCCGCAATTGATGCTACAGGTTTACCATAAATTATGACCGTTTCTTTAATCGTATCCGAGCAACCTTCAGAAGAAACGACAATAAGTTCCACCGGAAATTTACCCGCCGCTCCAAAAGCACGTTTTACATCTTTTGTGTATTCCTTATCGTTGTTTTCAAAAGTCCACTTATAATTCGCATTTCCAAACACCGACGATAGATTCTTGAATTGAACAAATTCACCTTGACACGTATCTGTAAAATCAAATTTTGCCGCTGGATTTGCCTTCACCTCAACTAACTTACTATAAGAATGACTACATCCGTTATTATCTATCACAGTCAATTTCGGGTTATGTATTCCCGATGTTTTGTAAATCCAACTAATGTTATTTTTTCCAGTTTTTTCGAACCCTGCTGTTGTCTCGAAATCCCAGTTCCATTCTTTTATTTTAACACTGGGCGAATTCGGGTGATCTGAATTGTCCACAAACCTAAACTCCGAACCGCTACATCCTCCAGGATTGACATTATTTAGGGAAAAGTTCGCGAGAGGCAAATCAAAGATCTCGACCGTGCGCTGAGAACTATTCTTACATCCATGTGCCGAGGTTACCTCTAATTTCACTGCATACGTATTTGCAGTTGCATATGTATGTTTAAACTTAACAGCATTGCTAGAATTTTGATCGCCGAGATTCCAAGAATAGTCCAATGTTCCACTTACCCCTGACGCAATTGCCTCAAATTCTATAGCCTCATTCAAACACGTATCCCTTGCCGTAAAAGCTACATTTGGCCTAGGGTGAATGGTTATAAATTTTATTAGCGTGTCTGGGCAGCCGACATTATCCGTGACTGCCAGAACAACCTTATGCTGCCCCTCGGTTGAAAACTTGTACGAAGCGAACGGTCCTTGTGCATCAATTACACCATCTGCATTAAAATCCCAATAAATTAGGTTAATATTTGCATTTGACGTGGTCGACGTGTTTTGAAACTGACTTGATTCTCCGAAGCAACCCTCACCTCCAGAAAAACTTGCGTTTGGCTTAACCGCTGGATTCACATGAAATTCCTGTACTTCACATTGCCCTTTATAATCAAATCGAACCTTGTAAATCCCACTACCTAAATTCTTTTCACCGACCTTCAAAGTTCCGTTTGTTTCCCCAGGCAATTCTACATCATTCTTAGACCATTGCCAACTCCCATTAAACCCTGCCTTAGCAGTTAATTCTATATCACCTGTACACAATTTACCAGTTGACTTTATAGTTACCACTGAAGTATCAAGGATACTCTTCAAACGAAGGTTGTCGTATAAGAAATAGGGAGAACAGTTTTCATGATAGGCCTGAGGCAAGCCTTCACAACTAGGTCCTATGATCAATTGGTTAATTAAATGAGGGAGTGACAGATCAATTTTTACCGTCTGCCAACCGGAGCTTGGGTTATAACTTGTTGCTCCCAACTTTTTCCATACATTATTTTCTTTGGGACATCGCGGCGCAGTAAAAAAGGATGCACTATCTGTCCCCGCATACCCAAAAACCTCTATATCAACATTCGGAAGACCTACCAGTTCATTTACACCGCAATTCTGTAACTTAAAAAAAGATCCGGCTATGTCAATGGATAGTTCATACTTTCTATTACCAAGAAGCGGTTTGTTTACAATTGTCTTTAACAATTCAGTCAGAACTTTAGGTGGAGAAGTTGAGACCTCATTTCTCCACATTGCGAAACCTCCAGCGATTCCATTTCCATCAGGAAGTGTAGTAGGAACATTATTAGGATAATATCCATTTTTGTGAATATAATCGGCTCCTGACGGACTCGTACTCCAACTCTTACACCCCTTCATTTGGCTAAGATGTGTTGGCAGCCATCTGTATTCCTCAAATGAAGGATTTGGAATAATGTCCGTCTCGAGAGTTTCGATGGTGATCCCGTTAGCACAATTATCTTGAGCGAAGCTCCAAAAGGAAACTCCAATTAGAGTAACAAGTAGTATAAAATGTTTCATCTTTTTCATGTAAAACGAATTGCCATAAACAATCACAATTCGCTTCGGCAAGACTACGCTAAACTATGGCAGACTTCGTCCACAAGTCCAAATCAAATATCACTTTTCGTGAATTGACACATTAAATTTTGGAAAATGAAACCCCAAAACTGTCGAAACCCTTTATTATCAAAGTATACAGAAGTTTATGTTTTTTATGTTATGAATCCATTATCAAATTGCAATTTATGATTACGCGATTTTAAACGTAGGATTGTCCAGTTAAATCCAGACTAAATACATGAAATAAAATACCGTATTACTGTTTTGCGATTGTGTAGAAACAAAAAAAGAGGGCCATTAGCCCTCTTAAATCAAATTCTTACAAAATCCAGAAGGTTTCTTTTCGAGAATACCGAACTTTTATTTTGCAGCTTTATCCTCTGCCTTTTCAGCTCCTTTCTTGGAACATTTTGAAGACTTTTTGCAACAAGTCTTCTTCCCCTTACTACACTTTTTACTGCCTTTGCTGCAAGCCTTCTTATCCTTACTGCAAGCTTTCTTTTTTGCAGTGTTGCATTTGTTAGTGCAGTCTTCGCATTCTTTGTTGGTGCACTTTCCTTCTTTGCAATTTTCACACTTACATTCGTTGTGATCAACATTTTCAACTTTAGATGCTGAATCGTCTGCCAAAGCAGGCCCTGCAGTATACAATCCAATGAAGGCTAGTACCCCCAGTAATAAAACCAATTTCTTCATTATAATAATAATAGTTTAAACGCTTATCAAATATAACATAAATTGGCCGTCGAAATTGTTAAGCAAGCAGACAAACCTTGTATTAGCCGAGTGTGAACAAGCAAATAGGAAATAAAGTCTAGGATGTTAGGCACAATTAGAGATTGACCTTTAAGCTGCTTGCAGCCAATTGGGATTCTTAAATCATGAACAACTTATTGTAAACGGCATTTATAGAGTTGCGACAATCGTCTCAATACCCTTTACCTTTTGACCCAATTCAACATTAATTTCAGCATCCAAAGGCAAAAACATGTCAATCCTAGAGCCAAATTTGATAAATCCAGCCTCCTGGCCTTTAGCCACAGCTTGATCAACCTTAGAATAGTTTACAATTCGTCTTGCAACAGCTCCAGCGATCTGCCGAAACATTACCTCTACTCCATCATTTCTTTTTAGAACCAATGTAGATCGTTCGTTCTCCGTTGAAGACTTTGGTTTAAAAGCCGCCAAATAAAGTCCCGGATGGTACTTATAATAGCTAACCGCTCCATTAACAGGATACCATTGCACATGAACATTTAACGGAGACATGAAAATAGATACTTGCCGCATCCGACAATTGAAATATTCCTTCTCCTCTACCTCCTCAATCACAACTACCTTTCCATCAGATGGGGCCAGTATTGCAGCATCGGTATTTGGAACCACCCGTTTTGGAACGCGAAAGAACTGAGTAACGAGAACTACCAAAATTAATCCAGCAACTGCAATTGATTTAACAATCAAATCATTCTCCACGAATGCACCAATCGCGCCAACTATTGCCACAATTCCCAGCACTGTGCTTCCAATTATCGTAAAACCTTCTTTATGAATCTTCATTTACTTAATTAACGAGCAATTAACGCTTAATAAATACAGGTAAGTTAAAACAAATGGTGCAGCAAATAGCACACCATCAAATCGATCTAGAATGCCCCCATGTCCCGGCATAATGCTACCAGAATCCTTGATCCCTACGCTTCTCTTAATTTGAGATTCCGTCAAATCTCCAAGTGTTCCAAAAACCACTATAATAAGACTAATCACCATCCAATGGACAACGGAACTCTCAGTCAAATAACCGAAAAGCCATCCAACGAGCATGGCAAGAATTGCACCTCCAACTGCCCCTTCCCAAGTCTTGTTTGGAGATATTCTTTCGAACAACTTCGTTCGCCCTAACATGCGCCCAAACAAATAAGCTCCTGTATCATTCGCCCACAAAACGCAAAAGAAACCTAACAATAAACAATTCTGATAACCATCCAATCCAAGTACCTCGTAGTATTTAGCATCTTCGTAGGCAAAGTAATTCAAACAAGCCAAAGGGCAAACTACATACAACATGGACAAAGCCGTGTAGCTAATATTAGATATTGGATTCGCATCATTTCTAAACAATTCTACAACAACGATACTCACAAGAATCGGAAAGATCATAAGCAAGCTACCCTGGGCTGTCAGTCCCAAACTGCTACAAGCAACCAAACAGTAGATTGCCACCCCACACAAGATTCCAAAAACTTTTGGGGGTCTAAATCCACCGGCATTCATAACTTTAAAGAACTCAAGTAGCCCCAAAAAAGATACGACCAGAAAGATCAGCGCCACAGAATAGCGATTCCACAAAATAGGCCCTACTACAAGAGCTACGAACACTAGTCCAGATAAACTTCTTACAAGTAATTCGCGACTCACAACACTTTAAAAATCAAATAATTCTGCAGTAACCTTAGATTACTGTTCTTTCGAACCTTCGCCATCATGATCAACTCCACCATCTTCAGATGTTTCTGGCTTATTACTTTGAACCGCTTCCTCCTTTAATTGGTCTTCTCGTGCGTCAAATGCTCGCTTACCAAATATCTCTTCCAAATCCTCCTTAAAGATTACTTCTTTCTCAAGCAGCTTATGCGCTAAGGCTGTTAGCTTATCTTTGTGTCCACGAAGCAATTCGATAGCTCTAGCAAATTGACTTTCAACTATATTCTTAACCTCTTCATCAATGGTTTTAGCAGTGGCTTCGCTGTAAGGTTTTGTAAAAGAATAATCTGCACCAGAAGAATCATAGTAGGATACGTTTCCTACTTTTTCGTTCAGTCCGTATATCGACACCATGGCATACGCTTGTTTAGTAACCTTTTCGAGATCACTCAAAGCCCCAGTTGATATCTTATCGAATATTATACTTTCTGCTGCTCTACCGCCAAGAGCCGCACACATTTCGTCCAAAATTTGCTCGGTAGTGGTAATTTGTCTTTCCTCAGGAAGATACCACGCGGCTCCCAAACTTTGTCCCCGAGGAACAATGGTTACCTTAACTAATGGAGAAGCGTGCTCTAGCAACCAGCTAACTGTAGCATGGCCCGCCTCATGAAAAGCAATTGTCTCTTTCTCCTGCTTGGTAACGATTTTATTCTTCTTTTCCAATCCACCTATTATCCTGTCCACAGCATCAAGAAAATCTTGTTTATCCACTTCCTTCTTGTTCTTTCTTGCGGCGATCAAAGCTGCTTCATTACAAATATTGGCAATATCTGCTCCAGAAAAACCAGGTGTTTGTTTCGTTAGAAAATCTCTATCTAAATCCTCCGCAACTTTGATAGGCTTTAAGTGCACTCCAAAAATTTCCTTTCTCTCATTAAGATCCGGCATATCAACGTATATCTGGCGGTCAAATCGACCCGCTCGCATCAAAGCCCTATCCAGCACATCTGCCCTGTTCGTTGCGGCCAAAATTATAACCCCACTATTGGTACCGAAACCGTCCATTTCGGTAAGCAACTGGTTCAACGTATTTTCTCGTTCATCGTTAGTCCCCATATTCGGACTTTTGCCCCTTGCACGACCAATAGCGTCTATCTCATCGATGAAAATAATCGCAGGTGCTTTTTCCTTGGCTTGTCTAAACAAATCTCTAACTCTACTAGCCCCCACGCCAACGAACATTTCCACAAAATCAGATCCTGAAAGAGAGAAGAACGGCACTTTAGCTTCTCCAGCTACTGCCTTTGCTAGCAACGTCTTACCAGTTCCTGGAGGGCCCACCAATAACGCCCCTTTCGGAATTTTGGCGCCCAGTGCTGTATATCTCTTCGGATTTCTTAGAAAATCAACTATCTCTTGCACCTCTTCCTTGGCTCCTTCAAGCCCTGCCACATGGTCAAAAGTTACATTAGTACTTTTTCCTTGTCCAAACACCTGCGCTCGAGACTTACCGATGTTAAATAACTGTCCTCCACCAGTTCCTCCACCGGCAACACGACGCATAATGAAAATCCACACCAGGATGATCAAACCAAACGGCAAAATCCAACCGATTAATTCTCGTCCCCATTCTTCTCGTTTTTCATAACCATAGGCAAGCCCATAGTCTTTTTTCATTTCCTTAAGCTCTTCTCCAATTGTTTCAGAATCTAGACCAACCTCGAATCGGTAATGCGGCCCCATTTTTGAACCTCCAAACTTAGACCCAGAAATTCGCTTATCATGCGGGGATTTGGCCAGTTTTTCTTCCTTTATCGTAACTTCTCCCCAACTGCTATTGTAAATAACAACTTCTGAAACATCGCCCTGTTCAACGTAAGTTCTAAACTCATCTACGGAAATTTTCTTCAAACCACTGTCGTAATCCAGCAGCAACACCATAATTAGGATAAATGCAATTATGGCATAAACCCAGTAAAAATTAATTGGCGGCTTTTTTATTGGAGATTTTCTTTTTCCTAAGTCTTCAGACATATTATTCTTTTAGTAAACGGATTCAATTTGGATTACATCAGCGTCTGCCCACAGCTGTTCCAATTGATAAAAGTCTCTTGCTTCCTTGTAAAACACATGAACAACAACACTAACGTAATCAACCAGCACCCACTGGGCATTTTCAACTCCCTCCTTGTGCCAAGGCTTTTCACCTAGATGCTCAATTGACTTATCCACCACAGACCTTGCAATAGCCTCTACTTGAGTCACAGAGTCACCATGGGCAATTACAAAATAATCGCAAACAGCAGTAGAGATTTCCCGTAAATCGAGTACCACAATATCACTTCCCTTCTTGTCCTGAATTCCACTGATTACACAATCTACAAGATCCTTAGAACAAACTTTGTTCGTAGTCGTCATTCGATAATTTTACAAAGACGAACAAATGTACTTTATATTATTCAATTAACTTACATTGCCTATTAATCCAACACATGGCCAGATGACAACAATCAATGTAATTGGACATAACACTGTGCGCCTTGATTCGGTGGACAGCACAAACAACTATGCTGCCAAGCAAATTAACCAGACATTTGTTCCTGAAGGGACTGTAATTCTGGCAGACAATCAGACAGCCGGTAAAGGCCAACCCGGCAATTCTTGGCATAGTATACCGGGAAAAAACTTAACTTTCTCTCTAATCCTAAGGCCAACTTTTCTACTTGCTAATGATCAATTTTTGATAAGCATGGCAGTTTCTATTGGGATTCGGGAGGGAATCTATGCCGAACTTGGGATTTGGATTGATATTAAATGGCCAAATGATCTTTTCCACAACAACAAAAAAATTGGTGGAATTCTAATTGAAAATCAAATTTCAGGAAAGTCCATTTCTTCTTCAATCGTCGGAATCGGTTTAAATGTAAATCAACGCAATTTACCAGTTACAAACAATGCCAATTCGCTAGCAAATATTTGTGGCGAAGAACTGGATCTAGAGCAAATTTTAGATTCCATCTTATCTAAAATCAACGCCTACTATCTCCAACTAGTTGGTGGCGGCAGAATGAGCGTCAAGACCAGATATTTGCAATCCCTTCTACTTTATAAGCAAATCGGTTGGTATCGGAAGGGAGATAAGTCTTTTGCTGGATCAATTGTAGATGTATCCGACAACGGTCAGTTAGTAATCAAGTTAGAAAGCGGAGAACTGACCAAATTTAACTTTCAGGAAATCAAATTTCTACTTTAAGCATGCGGTCGGCCATATAATTGAAGAGGTTCTTCAACGGCTTTTCTACCATCATCTTTAAAAACGGATTAACATCAGCATTACAAATCAATTGAGCAATCGTTTGACTAGTCTCATCTTTCAGCCCAACGTCCAAGGTAAATTTTACCGGAGAACCTGATCCACTTGTCAATTTCAATACTGTAAATTCCTCCCCACCACTTAAATGCAATTCAATCTTGTAAGTTTGTTGAATTTTAAAGCTACAGTAACTTTCTTCTGCCGACCATTCTGAAACAGAATCACGAGGTAAGAGCAACTCATAGTTTCTTAAATCGGAAAGGAAAGTATAAACTTTCTCTGGCGAAGCGTTTATAGTTACTACCTCACTTTTTATTGTGGTCATTGGCTACCATTGTTTTTCCAACCTGAGGGATTCAACCGCCATTTCAACAATGAACCAAGGTCCCCATTGGTTATATAGTTTTCCTGCAAAGCTCTTTCTACAAGTATTTCATAGTCAGCTAAAGTAACCAAATCGCAATCGGCTTTGGCAAAATTATCAACTGCCAATTCAAACCCGTATGAGAAAATGGCCGCCATACCTAACACATTAGCTCCAGCATTTTTTAACGCTTCAACTGCATCCAAGCTACTTCCACCAGTTGAAACCAAGTCTTCAATTACTACTATGTTCTGCTTGCTATCAAAATCTCCTTCGATCTGATTGTTTAAACCATGCTTCTTCTGAGAAGAACGAACGTATATGAAACGAGCATCTAATTCTTGAGCCACCAAAACTCCATGCGCTATTCCTCCTGTCGCCACACCTGCAATTGCTTCAGGTTTTCCATACTTCTCCAAAATCGCCTCGCACAATTTTTGCCGAACAAAAGTCCTTATTCTTGGATAAGAAAGAATAATTCTGTTGTCACAATAAATTGGAGATTTCCAACCAGAAGCCCACGTATATTCATTCGAAGGATCAAGTTTAACAGCTTTGATTTGAAGAAGAAATTCCGCTACTTTTAGCGCCGAATCTTTATCGTGTATCATGCCACAAATGTATAAAGTTTTTATCCAGGACAAACCGGTTTTTTTTGCACCGTCGGAGAACTTACTGTTAAAAAAAAACATTGCTACATTAGAGCCTTATTCACAAGAATCTGTGAGTGACTACATAGCTAAAATAACCGTTTCAAATTTTGAACCCAAATGCTTTTTTGGTGGTTTTGAAGAGAAATTAGAAACCCACCCATTTTTCGAATCTCACAATTATATCAAAGCCGCAGGTGGAATTGTACTTTCGAACAATTGCAATGCACTTGTTATGCAACGTCTCGGAAAATGGGATTTACCTAAGGGGAAAATTGAAGAAAACGAAACGGTGGAGGAAGCAGCTGTTAGAGAGGTTGAAGAAGAATGTGGCTTATCAGGAATTCAGATCATTAATTTGCTTACTACTACCTTCCATTGTTATGAGGCATTTGGCAAAAAATGGCTTAAAGAAACGACATGGTTTGTTATGGAAAATTTGGGAGAATCAACGCTCACTCCTCAAAAAGAAGAGGGAATTACCGAGGTGAAATGGATTGGTGTCGGGCAATTACAGGCAACTTTAAAGGATAGTTACAATTCAATTAAAGATGTAGTGGCAGAATTTAACGCCCAGCAAATTCAAGAATAGAGCCCATAATGCTGGCGTCATCCAATCCACACCATTCCAGTTGTTCTTCAGGTGTGCCGTGGCTTATAAATTCATCTTGAACTCCTAAGATCTTCACCCTTCCTGAATAATCAATTTCGGCTAAATATTCTAATACCGAACTGCCAAAGCCTCCGGCAACACAACCTTCTTCAATACACATGATTCCTTCAAATTGATTTGCAATATTCTCAATTCTAGTTTTGTGCATCGGTTTGACAAACCTAACGTTCACATGCTCGATTGACAACCGGTTGCCGAGAGACTCTATTACCCTTTCTACGGCAACACCAATGTGGCCAACCGACAAAATTGCAAAATCTTCTCCTGCTCTTAACAAATTGGACTTACCAAGAGGAACTGATTCAAACTCTTCTCGCCAATTATCCAAGTGGCCATAACCTCGTGGGTATCGAATCACCATCGGGTGATGGTAATCTAAAGCCGAAAACAGCAAATTCCGCAAGTCTTTTTCATTTAATGGTGCCGCTATAATCAAATTTGGAATTGGTCTTAAAAAGGCCATATCAAATAAACCTTGATGCGTCGCACCATCAGCCCCCACAAATCCAGCTCTGTCCAAACAAAATATAACTGGCAATTTTTGAATCGCGACATCATGGATTATTTGATCGTAAGCACGTTGAGAAAATGTTGAATACAAATTACAGAATACCATCTTACCCATTGTGGCTAAACCAGCTGAAAAAGTAACAGCATGTTGCTCCGCAATTCCAACGTCAAAAAACCTATCAGGAAATTCGTCTTTCAAAAAGTTTAGCGAAGATCCAGTAGCCATGGCCGGGGTTACTCCCACTACTCTATCATCTAATGCTGCCAATTCGACCAAAGTCAAACCAAAAACATCCTGGAATTTTGATCGCTTATTAGGACTATCACTCACTGTTATATCACCAGTTTTTGGCTCGAATTTTCCCGGCGCGTGCCAGTAAGTAGTATTCCCAACCTCAGCTGGTTCATACCCCTTACCTTTTACCGTTTTACAATGAAGTACCCGCACTCCTCCAGAATCCTTTAAGTACTTTAAACTTTGGACTAACGAAGGAAAATCATGGCCATCAACAGGTCCATGGTATTGAATATTTAATGCCCGAAAAAAAACTTCATAATCGCCTTCATTCAAAGAACCAACATTATCGTCAATAGACATTCCATTATCATTGAGCACGATTATCAAATTTGCTTTGGTGGTTCCAGCATGGTTCAGTGCCTCAAACGCCATTCCTCCAGTAATTGCACCATCTCCAATAACTGCTACGCTTACCACACCTTGTTTATCCCACACTGAGGCAATTGCCATTCCTAGGGCAGCACTAATTGATGTCGAACTATGGCCAGTACCAAAACTATCAAACTGACTTTCTTTTCGGCTTGGAAAACCACTTGCACCTGAACTTTTTCGCAAGCGTACCATTTGATTATACCTAGAAGTTAGCAACTTGTGCGCATAACATTGATGGCCCACATCCCAAATCAACTTATCCACAGGAAAATCCAAAACATAGTGCAACGCAACAGTTAACTCAACTGCACCAAGGCTTGCTCCCAAATGCCCCCCGTTACACGCAACTATTTCAACAATTGTTTGCCGCAATGCGTCAATAAGACCAATCAATTCCTCCTCATTCAATCCTTTGAGATCAGAATAAGAAAATTTTCCCAAGTCCACTTTATATTCGGATGCTTTTAGGTTCACCCTGCAAAATTGCAGAATTATTACAACAAAATCAGGAAATCGCGAATCAGAACTCCATGAGATGGCTCCGAATTTACTTTAAGCAAGAATTCAGGAACACTACTATTCTGTTTCTGTCTCTCTAAACCGACAACTTGTGCGTAGGAAACAAGATTTTAGACGCTTTTTTGGACGCTAACTTTTCTGCCTCTTTCTTTGAAGAGCCCTCGGCTGTAGCAATGGTTTTGCCATCCACAAGCAAAGCCATACGATACTTCATTCGAGTTCCTAGATTTTTTTCCTCTAGTAACTCAAAGGCAATTTCCTTTCGTTCCCTTTGCCCCCAGATGTACAGTTTACTCTTGAAATCGGTATCTGAATTTACCAATTCATCTAAATCAATAAGTACAGCAATTATTTTATCAATAACTAGCCTTTTGGTGTACTTATAACCTTTATCTATATATATGGCTCCAACAAGCGCTTCTAGCACATTACCTTCAAGCGATTTATAATTTGATCTACTCTGGTGGTACCGGATAAATGGTTTTAAATCTAATTGCGCCGATAAATTATTTAAACTATCTCTAGAAACAATCTTAGCTTTCAACTTTGTTAGAAAACCCTCGTCCCGATCCGGAAAGCGTTCAAATAAATAACCTGCAACAACCAAATCTAAAACAGTGTCTCCCAGAAATTCCAATCTTTCATTAGAGCTTTCCCCTTTCTTCGTTACAGATTTGTGCCTGAATGCTTCTTCATACAAATCGGCTCTCTTGGTTGTCAGCCCCGTAATTTTTTTCAAGTGAAGTATTAGTTCTCCACAGACCGGTTGTTTCTTTTTGAAAAGTCTAAATAAACCCGAAATTAAAACCACTTGTATTTAATTAATTGTCGAATAATTCCGCCAATACACATTAAAAACAACCATTCGGGTTTAGGAATCACAGATTCTATAACCCCAAAAAAGGTAGTAAATCACACCTTAAATTAATTATGTTCATATGTTGACCAACAGATTCAATCATTCATCCAAATGCTGAATATAATATTAAACAGCTATTTACAAATCTCTAGTCCTAGATCAACTTAAGTGTATTAACACCCTCCACTAGTCAACTTCATTGAATCTATCAAATTCCTGAGTACGCTTTCCCCGACCAAACACGGTACAACTTCTACAAGGAAATAAACGGATCTTGACTTATCCAACGTACTTTTTAACAATAACAGAGGTATTGTGCCCCCCAAATCCAAAAGTGTTGCTCAAAGCCGCACGGACAGTTCTTTTTTCCGCTTTATTAAAAGTAAGGTTAAGTTTTGGGTCAATTTCCGGATCACTTTCCGAATGATTTATAGTCGGTGGTACGATGTCCTCCTGCACCGACTTAACGCAAGCAATTGCTTCAATAGCTCCAGCTGCACCAAGCAAATGTCCGGTCATGGACTTTGTGGAACTAATGTTTAGATTATATGCATGCTCTCCAAAAACCTCCAATATTGCCTTAATTTCAGCAATATCTCCCAACGGAGTTGATGTTCCGTGAACATTCACATAATCGATATCTTCAGGCTGCATTCCTGCATCCTCTATTGCCAATTTCATAACATTGGTTGCACCAAGGCCTTCTGGATGAGGTGCTGTCATGTGATAAGCATCTGCTGTCAAAGCAGATCCAACTACTTCTGCGTAAATTTTGGCCCCACGTGCTTTGGCATGTTCCAACTCTTCCAGAACCAAACAACCAGCCCCTTCTCCAAGAACAAAACCGTCTCGTGTTTTGTCGAAAGGCCTTGAAGCACGTGCAGCATTTTCATTGTTTGTAGACAAAGCCTTGAGTGCATTAAATCCGCCAACACCAGATTCATTCACCGCAGCTTCAGATCCACCTGTTACAATCGCATCCGCTTTACCCAACCTAATGTAGGTAAACGCATCAATCATAGCGTTAGTAGAGGAGGCACAAGCCGACACAGTAACGAAGTTTGGCCCTCGATACCCGTGTTTAATGGAAATGTGCCCCGCAGCAATGTCTACAATCATCTTAGGAATGAAGAACGGGTTAAATCTAGGAGTACCATCACCTTCAATGAAGGCTTGACATTCATCTTGAAATGTTTTAAGACCACCTATACCTGATCCCCAAATCACGCCAATGCGATCTTTGCTAATTCGGTCTTCATTCAAATTCGCATCCTCAACAGCCTGATCCGTAGCGATCATGGCATATTGAGTAAAAGGATCCATTTTCCTTGCCTCTTTTCTATCGAAATAATCCATCGGATCAAACCCTTTCACCTCACAAGCAAATTGGGTTTTAAACTTAGATGCATCAAAGCGTGTTATCGGAGCTGAACCACTTTCGCCATTAATTAATCCGTTCCAATAATCATCCAGATTATTACCCAAGGGCGTAAGCACCCCAAGTCCAGTAATTACTACTCGTTTAAACTCCATTTACACAGCCCTGAAAAATTCCAAATAGATGGCACGGAAATTATCCCTATCCCTTATTCTCTTCGATATACTTTATTGCCTCTCCAACGGTTTGGATGTTCTCCGCTTGATCGTCTGGAATAGCAATATTGAATTCTTTTTCGAACTCCATGATCAATTCCACTGTATCCAAAGAATCAGCACCTAAATCATTTGTAAAGCTAGAGTCAACACTAACTTCTCCCTCATCAACTCCTAGCTTATCTACAATAATAGATACCACTCTTGTTTTAATGTCAGACATTTTTTATCAGTTTAAATGGTTAATGCAGCTGCAAATAAAAAAACTTTTAATCTCACCAGCAAATAAAAAAATTACTCGAGGCATTTTTCTCTTGGGTTACAGATCTTAGCCCTATATAAAAGTACAACCCCTATATACTCTGGGAAAAGTAAATTTTGAAAAGCCCCTTGGCACACACCTGATGGCGTCAATTTTCAGTAGCTGAGGACGTTGAGCTTTAAGTTACTGCATAGAACCTGGGACTCAATTTAAACCTCACAATCAAAACGGCAATAAAACATTCTACAATAGACAAATAAAGCCGACAACCTGCTCACTGAGGGTAGTAAATGTTTCTATTTTTGCGCAATCATTTTTACGCTAAAAACTGCCAAATGATTAATATAGCAATATTTGCCTCTGGCTCCGGGTCAAACGCATTGAACGTAATACAATATTTTGCGCAACACGATTCGATTCAAGTGTCTAAAGTTATTTCTAATAACGCTGAGGCAGGTGCTTTAATTCATGCAAAAAATGAGGGCATCGAAGCCATCTCGTTTACAAGGGAGGAATTCCAAGATCCCGATTCCACTTTTTCTAAATCTCTTAATACTATCGATTTTGTTGTTCTTGCTGGATTCTTGTGGCTGGTTCCTATTCATTTAATCAACAAATTTGAAGGAAAAATGCTGAACATTCATCCAGCTCTTTTGCCAAAATTCGGGGGCAAAGGCATGTACGGCAAGAACGTACACAATGCTGTGGCGCAACAAAATGAATCGGAAAGCGGTATAACCATTCATCTTGTTACTGAAAAATACGATGAAGGAACAATTGTCGCCCAATTTAAGGCCCCTATTTCAGAGAACGACGGACCAAACGGTATCGAAAAAAAAGTTCGTGCGCTGGAAATTGAACACTTCCCATCCGTTATTCATAACTACATAGAAAAATGCATTACAACGAATTTAGTTTAGAACAAGTTGGGGTTTGTGCAATGATTCTTTTTGCGGTAATTGATATTCTTGGCAATATCCCAATTCTAATTAGTATCAAGCAAAAAAACGGAAGAATCCAACCTATTAAGGCATCATTGGTTGCACTTGGAATTATGGTTGCGTTTCTTTTTCTGGGGGAAAACATTCTTAGGGCAGTCAATATTAAGGTGGAGGAATTTGCCGTGGCAGGTTCATTTATACTATTCTTTCTTGCCATAGAGATGGTTCTGGGCATTACCCTATTCAAAGACGACAACAATGAAGAGGAAATGACGGCAGTCGTTTCTGTAGTTCCTGTGGCGTTTCCTATCCTGGCCGGAGCGGGAACAATGACTTCTTTGATCTCCCTTAAAGCCGAATTTGCCTCTATCAATATTCTTGCAGCAATTTTCGTCAATATAATACTGGTTTTTCTGGTACTTCAATTTTTAGAAAACATTGAAAAATTGCTCGGAAAACCGAGAATTATGATTCTTAAAAAGGTATTTGGAATTATCCTTTTAGCAATTTCGGTCAAACTATTCAGTGCAAACATTCAAGAATTGTTTCACTAAACGCAGAAAAAGTATGTGCTGAGTTTAACCCGACAATAGCAGTTTTTTGAAAATACGCACTCTTCCTACAACTATTATATAAGAACAACAAACTGCAAAACAAAACCATGCAGTTTAGAATACATACTTTTCAAACCAGTTATTCTAGAGAAAAAAGAACCGTACTTTGTGAATAATTCCAGTTTCTACTTCAATTTACCGAACAATGATTACCTACCTTAGCGTATTCAATGGATATTACTATCTATACGGACGGAGCTGCTCAAGGCAATCCTGGGCGAGGAGGATACGGCATTGTATTGATGTCTGGCAAATATTATAAAGAAGCTTCCGAAGGATTTCGCTTGACTACGAATAATCGAATGGAGCTATTAGCCGTTATTGTTGCTCTAGAAATGCTCAAAAAACCAAACCTTAAGGTTACGGTTTACTCGGACTCCAAATACGTAGTCGATGCAGTCGAAAAAGGATGGGTGTTTGGCTGGATAAAAAAGAACTTTAAAGGCAAAAAAAACCCTGACCTCTGGCGTAGGTTTCTTCAGATTTACAACAGCCATTCAGTAAAATTTGTGTGGGTAAAGGGGCATGCCGGCAATAAATACAATGAGGTTTGTGACCAACTGGCCGTAAACGCAGCAAGTCAACAAGAACTATTAATTGATAGCGGTTACGAAAACGCTGTATAACTCTTTTTACCTTTAGCCAAAATCTCGGTGTATGGAAAAAATTGCGAACTATATTGGAGGAAAATTGGCAGCCCCTATTGGAGATAGCTATATTGATAATATTGACCCTTCAAGAGGGAATATTTACAGCCAGATACCTAGTTCCGATCAATTGGATGTAGAACAAGCTTACCAAGCTGCTTCCAAAGCCTTCCCTGGTTGGAGCAAAACGCCAAAAGAGGAAAGATCTAGAATTTTGTTACGGTTAGCCAACTTAATCGAGGCCAATTTAGACAAACTTGCTGCCGCAGAAGCACTTGATAATGGCAAGCCATTAAAGCTGGCCAAACGAGTGGACATCCCTCGTGCCGCAAGTAACATTCGATTTTTTGCTACCGCAATTATGCACTACGCGTCCGAAAGTCACAAAATGGAAAGCACCGCGATCAACTACACGCTTCGCAAACCAATTGGAGTAGTTGGATGTATTTCACCATGGAACTTACCTCTTTATTTGTTCACCTGGAAAATTGCACCAGCAATTGCTTCAGGCAATTGCGTTGTCGCCAAACCATCGGAAGTAACTCCGATGACCGCTTACCTTTTCTCTAAGCTTTGCATTGAAGCTGGACTTCCTAACGGGATCCTAAACATCATTCATGGTTTAGGACCTAATGTTGGTGGTCCGATAACTACCCACCCAAAGATTAAAGCAATTTCATTTACGGGCGGCACTGAAACAGGAAAGACGATTGCAAAAATTGCCGCTCCAATGTTCAAAAAACTAAGCCTTGAACTTGGGGGCAAAAATCCCAACATAATTTTTGCGGACTGCGATTTCGACAAAACACTTTCAACAACCATGCATTCTTCGTTTGCTAACCAAGGTCAAATTTGTTTGTGCGGATCTCGAATTTTTGTCGAAAGGTCCATTTACGAAAAGTTCAAAAATGCGTTCGTTGAGAAAACAAATAAGCTGAAAGTTGGAAATCCATTCGATTCTGATTCCAATCTAGGCGCGGTGGTCTCTGAGGCACACATGAAAAAGGTACTAAGCTACGTGGACTTAGCCAAAGAAGAAGGTGGCACTATTCTGACTGGAGGCAAACAGGTTAAACTTGAAGGAGAGTTTAGCAACGGATTCTACATTGCCCCAACTATAATAGAGGGTCTGCCCCCGAATTGCAGGACCAATCAAGAAGAAATATTCGGACCTGTTGTTACCATTACCCCGTTCGAAAGCGAAGAAGAAGTCCTTAGATATGCTAACGGAACAGTATATGGATTGTCCAGCACGGTTTGGACTTCCGACCTAAATCGGGCGCATAGAGTTGCAGAAAAATTGGAGGCTGGAATCACTTGGATCAACTGTTGGCTTGTGAGAGACTTAAGAACTCCATTTGGCGGAGTAAAGGCTTCTGGAGTTGGGCGCGAGGGCGGATTCGAAGCGCTTCGCTTTTTTACCGAACCGCATAACATTTGTATAAGTACAAATTAATCTCGCTTTTCTTGAAAAAACTCCTTAAGCAGAACTGAGCATTCATCTGCCAACACCCCTCCTTCTACTTGCGTAACGGGATGCAAAATAGGAAAGTTAGCTCGTCTAAATCCGCGGCGCTCATCAGCAGCTCCGAATACTATTTTACCTATTCTGGTCCAAAACGCCGCACCCGCACACATCATGCACGGCTCTAACGTAACGTACAAGGTGCATTCATTCAAATATTTGTTTCCAATCGACTCTGTGGCAGCTGTAAAAGCCTGCATTTCGGCATGAGCCGTAAAATCAGTTAAACGTTCGCAAAAATTGTGAGCCCGTGCAATAATGCGGTTCTTTTTCACGATAACCGCTCCAACCGGAACCTCATCCTGTTCTTTTGCCTTTTGCGCTTCTAGCAAAGCCTGACGCATAAAATACTCATCGTTATATGGTTCCAACATTTCGTACAGATTTATACCCTTCAAAATTAGAAAGCGAATTTACCGCTAATAAATATCATTTAACATCCTGTCGTTGTCATCTTAACATTAGTAAATTTGCCCTCATTATTTTTATTGAAAAGGCATGTACAGAACACATAACAATGGGGAATTGCGAATTGCCCATCTTAATGAAAAAGTTCAACTTTGTGGGTGGGTTCAGAGAACCAAAGAATTTGGGGGACTAACATTCGTTGACTTGCGTGATCGTTACGGAATTACCCAACTGTCATTCAATAAAGTAGTAAACGAAGAATTATGCAATCGAGCCAATGAACTAGCTCGAGAATTTGTCATCACGATAAAAGGTAAAGTTGTTGAACGAGAAAGTAAAAATCTAAATATTCCAACAGGTGAAATTGAAATTGAAGTTTCTGAATTGACTGTTCTAAACAAATCCAAACTTCCGCCATTTACAATTGAAGATGAAACGGACGGCGGAGAAGAATTGCGCATGCAATACCGCTATTTGGACCTTAGAAGAAACCCAGTAAAAGCAAATTTGGAATTGCGTCATCGTATGTCTTTGGAGACTAGAAAATATTTAGACTCTCTTAAGTTTATGGAGGTAGAAACCCCATATCTAATTAAGTCAACACCTGAAGGAGCCAGAGACTTTGTTGTTCCTAGTAGAATTAACGACGGACAGTTTTACGCCTTACCTCAATCGCCGCAGACTTTCAAACAATTGTTGATGGTTAGCGGATATGATCGCTATTATCAAATCGTAAAGTGTTTTAGAGACGAAGATTTACGTGCAGATCGTCAACCAGAATTCACCCAAATTGACTGCGAAATGGCTTTCGTTGAACAGGAAGATGTACTGAGTACATTCGAAGGTTTAGTAAAGCATTTGTTTCAAGAAATTAAGGATGTTTCTTTCGAAAAATTCCCAAGAATGACTTATGCTGAAGCTATGGAAAAATATGGCTCAGACAAGCCAGACATTCGATTTGGGATGGAATTCGTCGACTTAACAAATACGACCCAAAACAAGGGGTTCAAAATTTTCGACGAGGCTGAAATGGTTGTTGGAATCGTAGCAAAAGGATGCGCAAATTACTCAAGAAAGCAACTTGACAAATTGACAGATTTCGTAAAACGTCCGCAAATAGGCGCGAAGGGGCTAGTCTATGTCAAATGCAACGATGATGGTTCATACAAATCTTCTGTAGACAAATTTTATGACCAAAACGCTCTATCCGATTGGGCTAAAATTGGAGGAGCTGAGTCAGGAGACTTAATCTTAGTTCTAAGCGGTGGGACGGAAACCACTCGCAAACAAATGAACGAATTACGACTTCATATGGGGGACGAATTGGGACTTAGAGATCCTAATGTGTTCAAGCCACTTTGGATAACGGACTTTCCACTTTTGGAATGGGATGACGACCATGAAAGATACCATGCGATGCACCACCCGTTTACTTCTCCAAAACCAGAAGACATTCATTTAATAGATGCTGAACCCGGAAAAGTTCGTGCAAATGCCTATGATTTAGCAATTAACGGAGTTGAAGTTGGTGGAGGTTCAATTCGAATTCACGACAGAGAATTGCAAGCCCGAATGTTTGAATTACTTGGATTTTCCGAAGAAGAAGCAAAAAGTCAGTTTGGGTTCTTATTGAACGCCTTTGAATATGGAGCTCCTCCACACGGTGGAATTGCCTTCGGTTTTGACAGGTTATGTGCATTATTTGGCGGATCCGACAGCATTCGCGATTTCATTGCTTTTCCAAAAAACAACAATGGCCGTGATGTAATGCTTGATGCCCCGGCAAACATTGACGAACAGCAACTAGAAGAACTTAGCATTGCCCTGCGTTTGGAGGTTAGTTAAATCATCAACGGAGACACTAACTAACTCTTTTCGCACAAACAGACCTAGTGTTCAATGGTTTAAATGTTTTATTCTGCCTTTAGTCAAGATTGGGCACAACAAAATCATGATCTTTGGTATTTTTGATAGAAAATCGGCATTATATTTTTGCAATCTAATTGCAAACATACTACTTAACTTAGGCTGATAATTTTGTATACGTCCAATTACACAGCATTGAAAGCCCTACTTCTCCTCCTAATCATAGGCGGGGGATTTTCAGGATATTCGCAAGATTCCATTGAGTACGATGGCAAATACGTCAATAGGGTAATTAACGGCAAAAGGGAGGGCCATTGGATTATATTTGCCCACACTAAGAACTTACCAGACTACAGCCCAAATGCTAAGTACGAGGAAGGCAAATTTATGGCGGGCAGAAGGACTGGACGGTGGACTAGATTTCATGCTAACGGAGAGAAATGGTCAGAAGTTGAGTATAAACGTGGCAGAAAAAGAGGTTCCTACACAACTTATTACGACAACGGTCAAGTGCAAGAAGTTGGCACTTGGATTCGCCAAAAAAATGTTGGTGAATTTCGCAGATATTACCAAAACGGCACAATTCAACAAGAAAAGGTCTTTACGGAAATGGGAAAAACCAACGGACCAGTAAAATACTATTACGATAACGGTCAGATTGAATTAGAGTTCACTACTAAAAATGGGGTGGAATTCGGGACGGCTACGCGCTACTATAAAAACGGGAACGTTAAAAACGTTATGAGCTTTGATGCGGCCGGCAAAGTAACGGAGTTCAAAGAGATGAAAAGAGTAGATCCACCAACAGAGCCAGTAAAAAAGAGAACCAAGCTGGAGGCTCCAATGGTAACAGAAGAGTTGATGACCAATAGTGGTCAAAAAGGAAAAGAAATAGGCGAAGGTTTCCACATTCTTTACAATGCTAATCAAGACATTAGCATGAAAGGAAATTTCGCCAATGGTAGATTAGTGGATGGAGAGCATTACATTTACGATCAGGACGGTTTACTTGAAAAAATCGACATTTATAAAGCCGGTAAATTTGCTGGAAACGGAGTAATGGACAAGTAATTAACTTGTGGTTCCTATTTAACATTAGAAATGTATATGAATATGAGTGGGAAAAATGTGGTGTTTGCACTGCTAGCAGTAGGTTTGATGGTAGCCTGTATTTCTGAAAACCCAAAAAAGGAGCGAAAACCTGTCGCAAAAGCGGTAAGAACTGTAACAACTCCTCAATTCTCATCTGACTCAGCTTACCAATACATTCAGGACCAAGTGGGTTTTGGACCCCGGGTTCCTAATCGCCCCCCTCACGACAGCTGTGCAAAATACCTTCAGGATAAACTCAAAGAATTCGGTTGGCAAGTCCAAGTCCAAAAAGCAAAGCTTACCGCGTTCCACGGAGGAAAACTGCGCTCACAGAATATCATCGCACAGTTTAATCCAGATAGTTCTCGCAGAATTCTACTCTGTGCCCATTGGGACACAAGGCCCTTCGCAGACCGTGATTCGGTGAGACAAAATGACCCAATCGACGGTGCAAATGATGGAGCAAGTGGAGTTGGAGTATTATTAGAAATTGCCCGCCAGATCGGTCTCAAAAACCCAGAAACAGGAGTAGATATTATTTTCTTTGATTCGGAAGATTACGGTAGACCGCAGGTGGGTGCCGAGATGTATCAACAATTTTCCCAAGGAACCAGTGATTGGTGCCTCGGTTCTCAGTACTGGGCAAAGAATAAAGTCCCAGCAAACTACCGAGCCAAAAATGGAATTCTTTTGGACATGGTAGGGGCAAAGGGAGCTACATTCTTAAAAGAAGGTATTTCTAGAAGATATGCAAAGTCCTTCTTAAATAAGGTGTGGGATATTGGAGCTGAACTGGGTTACGGACAATATTTTGTTAAACGTATGTTTGGTGAAATTACAGATGATCACGTGTTTGTAAACCAAGCCGGAATCCCTTGTATTGACATCATTCAATGGGATGAAAAAAGAAGTCAAATTGGTGGATTTGGAAAATTTCACCACACCCACAAGGATAACATGGACATCATTGATAAAGCAACTTTAAAAGCTGTTGGTCAAACGGTTATTACAGTCGTATACCGCAGAATATAATTCAGCCCCACACACCCCGAAATTTGCGTTCAATTAATCCTTACTTTGGATTTTCAAATCTAAAGTTTGGTATGTCTACAGAAAATAAAAAGCTATTTCTACTGGATGCGTTTGCATTAATCTACAGAGCCCATTTTGCATTTATTAAAAACCCAAGAATTAATTCAAAGGGTCAAAATACTTCAGCCGTTTTTGGCTTTACAAATGCATTATTAGAAGTTCTCAGAAAGGAACAACCCACTCATTTGGGAGTTGTTTTCGACGCGCCAACACAAACCGCTCGAGAAGCAATTTTCCCGGAATACAAGGCCAACCGGGATGAAATGCCTGAAGACATCCGAAACTCCATCCCTCTAATCTACAAACTGTTGGAAGCCATGAACATTCCAGCCTATTCTAGTGATGGATATGAGGCAGATGATGTAATTGGAACACTTGCAAAAAAAGCGGAGCAGAATGGATTCGCAACATATATGATGACCCCCGATAAAGACTTTGGCCAGTTGGTTTCGGAAAACATCTTTATGTACCGACCGGGAAGAAGTGGAAAACCGGCAGAAGTTTGGGGTATTCCCGAGGTTTGTGAGCAGTTTCAAATATCCCGACCAACTCAGGTAATAGATATTCTTGGACTTTGGGGCGACGCAGTAGACAACATTCCGGGGGTACCCGGAATTGGCGAGAAGACAGCCAAGAAATTAGTAGGACTTTACGATAGTGTGGAAGGTTTACTCGCCAATACAGATCAGTTGAAAGGTAAGCAGAAAGAAAACGTCATTAATTTCGCAGATCAAGCCTTACTTTCTAAACAACTGGCCACCATATTATTGGACGCACCTGTAGATTTTAAACCAGATGAATTAGAAATAACAGTTCCAAATAAGGAGGCATTAATTGACCTGTTTAGTGAATTGGAATTTCGGAATATGGCTAAACGCGTTCTGGGTGAAGACGTACAATTAAAACAAGTTGCACCGGTATCAGGACAAATGGATCTTTTTGCCGATTCTGGAATTGAACAAAATGATGCAATAACCGAAGAGCGTAAATCGATTGAAACCGTACCGCATAGCTACCAACTAATTGCCACCAAGGAAGAGAGACAAAAGTTAATCCATAAGTTGGAAAACTGCTCTGCATTTTGTTTTGATACTGAAACAACAGGAACTAACGCACTTCAAGCAGAAATCGTTGGGTTAGCAATAAGCTTCAAAGCACACGAAGCGTACTACATTCCAACAACCAACGACCGAAACGTGGCTACGGAAATTCTCGCCGAGTTTAAATCTGTGTTTGCAAGTGACAAAATTGAAAAAATAGCCCACAATATTAAATACGATTTGGCCATTCTATCCCATTACGGTTTGCGGGTTGAAGACCCTGTTTTCGATACCATGATTGCACATTATTTGTTGCAACCCGACATGAAACATGGTATGGATATTTTAGCAGAAACCTACCTCAACTATCAACCAGTATCTATTGAGACCATAATTGGCAAAAAAGGAAAGAATCAACGAAATATGGCTGATCTTTCCCCAGAAGCAATTGTTGATTACGCAGCTGAAGATGCAGATATTACCTTTCAACTTTGGAAGCATTTTCGACCTAAATTTGAAGAAGCTCCTTTCAAAAGCATTCTATTCGATGTGGAACTTCCATTATGCAGAGTGCTCACTAGAATGGAAGCCGAAGGAATACGGCTAGACGTTGGAGCTCTAGAAAAATTCTCCCAAGAATTGCAAACTGACCTGGTGGATTTGCACGATAAAATTCACGAATTGGCAGGGGTTGAATTTAATATCGACTCACCTAAACAACTGGGCAACGTTCTTTTCGATAATTTGAAAATTGACGAGAAAGCAAAAAAAACCAAAACTGGACAATACCAAACAAGTGAAGAGACATTAGTAAAACTTGAAGGAAAGCACGAAATTATTCCACATATACTCTCCTACCGTTCTGTAAAAAAACTAAAATCGACATACGTAGATGCACTGCCTACAATGGTCGATTCAAGTACAGGAAATGTTCATACGAGCTACATGCAAACCGTAGCCGCCACAGGAAGACTTAGTTCCAATAACCCTAATCTTCAAAACATTCCAATCAGAACAACAAGGGGACAAGAAATAAGAAAAACGTTTATTCCTAGAAATTCTGATTTTACCTTATTGGCTGCAGATTACTCACAAATCGAGCTTCGCATAATGGCTGCGTTAAGCAAGGAGAAAGCAATGCAAGAAGCGTTTGTTAATGGAATCGATATTCATTCTACTACTGCTTCAAAAGTATTTAACGTTTCACTTGATGAAGTAACCCGAGACATGCGTAGCAAAGCTAAAATGGTCAACTTTGGAATTATTTACGGAATTTCAGCATTTGGATTGTCACAACGATTGTCCATTCCAAGAAAAGAAGCTAAAGCTATAATTGACAATTATTTTGAAAAATATCCCGAAATCAAAGGGTTTATGGATTCGAGCATTCAGTTTGCGAAGGATAATGGCTATGTTGAAACCATCTTGGGAAGAAGGAGAATCCTAAAGGACATTCATTCAAACAATGCAGTAGTAAGAGGCTTTGCGGAACGAAACGCTATAAATGCCCCGATTCAGGGTTCGGCAGCCGATATCATTAAAATAGCGATGATCAACATTGATCAAAAAATGTTCGAGCAAGAAACCAAATCCAAAATGTTGTTACAAGTTCATGATGAATTGGTGTTCGATGTGCACAAGGATGAGATGGACTATATGGCCACTATGGTAAAGGAAGAAATGGAACAAGCCGTTCAACTTTCGGTGCCCCTCACCGTTGAATACGGAACAGGAAACAACTGGCTTGAAGCCCATTAGAAAACCATTTAGCTAAACTCCATTTTTGAGCGATTCCAAAGCGCTTGTTTTGTATATTTGATATGCCCAACGAGAATTTACTATGAATATAGGTTTTGCCATTCGTAATTTCTCGGCGCTACTCATCATCCTACTCGTCAGCTGTGGAGAAGACGCCGAATTTTCCGATGTTCTACATTTAGATACCACTAAAAACGGTAGTCACCCAGATGACGAAAGGATTACTAACATAATGCACAATGTTCCTTCTGCTTTCGAAACGGTAAGTATCATTGAAAAAACTGGAGCGAGCTACACTGACAAATTGCCAAACGACCCGCTCCGCATCAATGACTATTTGACTATTTCGCAAAAAGCTCTGAACATTGGCGTGTACGGAGCAGATTTAAACTACGCAAGTGTATTTGATGAAACTGCCGACATAATGCTGTATTTAAAAGCCACAAGATACCTTGGTGAAGACCTCGGAATTATGGACATTATTACAGAAGACGTTTTAGATCGGGTTAATGACAACTTTGATCAAAAAGATTCGCTGCAAAGCATCTTTTCCGAAATTTATTCTGACATAGACACCTACTTCAAGGATGACGGACGCCATGAACTCTCCGTATTGATTGTAATCGGAAGTTGGATTGAAGCAGCATATTTGGCAACCCAACAACTTGCCATAAATCCAGATAGTGAACAAATCGCACAGCGAGTTGCTGAACAGAAATATTCACTCAACAGCTTAATTGCGTTGGCAGAAGGTTATTCGGATAAAGATGTATTAGACCATATGCTGTTAGACTTGAAAGACCTTAACACACATTTTAACTCCATTACCGAAGTCAAAAAAGATAAAAAGGGTAATCAGGATAACAACACCAAAACTAATGATAGGGAAACAATAGGTCACGAATTTACATTAATAGCTGACAACAAAGTGATGAACAACATTACCAGCAAAGTCAATGAAATCCGTAGCGGAATAGTTTCATTCTAAAAACAACACCTAAACCAACCAAAGCTATTGCTTAGCCGTAATTAAACTCAAAGGGCGCTTTTCCCAATCACCCAATCACCCAATCACCCAATCACCCAAAAAATGAGAAAACTAATTTATATAGCAACCATAGTCAGTTTACTTCTACCAAATTTAAGCACAGCTCAGTGCAAAAGATATGCGAAGAAAACTTGCAAACCAATGTTGGAAGACTACACACACAATGGACAGTTGAACACAGCTCTCCTTTATGCTGGAGATAATGCCGAGTTGATGCTTACTTTCTATTCAGGTCAGAAATATCGTCTCTTGGTTTGCTCTATGGAAGAATTGGGAGATGTGTCGTACATTATTAAGGATGCCCAAGGCAACAAAGTGTATCAAAGCCCAAGGAATGCAGAAAAAACCTATTTCGATTTCAAAGTGGCTTCAACTCAACAGTTAGTACTTCAAGTAAACGTTCCCGAGGCGGACGACACAGTTGTCAAAGACGAACATGGTCTAGAACACGCAGGATGCGTGGCCATAATGGTTGGGTTCAAAGAATAATAATACGAATGTCTAACGGGCAGCCATTTGTGCGGAAATATTCTTGATCATATCCTTCACCATATCTTCTAGGCTATATTTAGCCATCCAACCCCAATCCTGTTGCGCAACAGAATCGTCAATTGAACTCGGCCAGCTATTCGCGATTTTTTGACGAAAATCTGGAGCATAATCTAATTCAAAATCTGGTAAAACATCCCTAATCTCAGCTCCAAGTTGCGCGGGGGTAAAGCTAAATCCAGTCAAATTGTAAGCAACTTGAGAAAGAGATTCGACTGGAGCATCCATTAGCTGTATGGTCGCCTCAATTGCATCCGGCATATACATCATCGGCAGCTCCGTTTCTTGGTTTAAAAAACTCGTGTACCTACCTTTTGATAACGCCTCATAGAATATTTCAACAGCGTAGTCTGTTGTACCTCCACCGGGCTTGGATTTATAACTAATCAATCCAGGATAACGAATACCCCGCACATCAACACCGTAATTCGCTTTGTAATATTCGCACCAACTTTCCCCAGCTAATTTTCCAATACCATAAACTGAGGTTGGCCTCATAATGGTAGATTGCGGAGTGTTATTTTTGGCAGTATTTGGACCAAATACTGCAATTGAACTGGGCCAAAATACCTTTTTGATAATTCCTTCTTTAGCCAAGTCAAGAACATGAAATAAACCATCCATGTTAAGCTTCCAAGCATATTCTGGGTTCTTTTCCGCAGTTCCAGACAGCAAAGCAGCCAATTGATAAATCTCGACAACTTGGTACTTCTCAACAATTTCTCGCAAACGTTTGGCATCAAGGATATCCAACTCTTCGAACGGACCTTCAACTTGCAGCGAATTCAAGGAAGGCTTTATGTCTGAAGCCACAACTTGAACATTCTTATTTCTCCTTCTCAATTCGGCAACAAGCTCTGTTCCAATCTGTCCAGACGAACCAACAACCAGAATATTTCCTTCAACTCGCATAAGGTTTATTTTGAGGATCCAAATCTAAATACGTAATCACATTTCACAAAACAAAAAGCCCATTAACATTGGGCAGAAAAATTGGACAGTTCAAATCCAGAGTATTAAAAAAGGAGGCCGAAAGACCTCCCTTTTTGTTCAATCTATTTTCTAGAATTTATTTTACCACCATGATTGGATGTGTAGTAGAAGTTCCACCAGCTGTTAACGTATAGAAATACTGGCCTTCTTTGAATTCTCTTGTGTCTAGCTCAATCTTTTGCTCTCCTTGCTCTACATTTTGATAACTTCTTGAATGAATCACCCTACCAGTTACATCCGTAACCGTAAGATTTACGTCTCCTGATTTCTCCAAATCGTATACAATATTGGTTCGGTCATGTGCTGGATTCGGATATACTTTTGAGCTCTGGATATCCGAATTATCGCTTACTCCTGAATAAATTTCATCTTGTGAAATTTTGAAATATGCCGCCAACGACTCCTTCCCATACCCTTTACCAAAAGCGTAGAAGGGAATATACTGTCCTCCCCAAGCCGACAGATTATACTTCGCATTACTAGTTAGAACATAAGAAGCATTAAAATCGTCCCTCTTATAAACGGGATAGGTGTCTTTTCCTGCCAGCTCCGAGCCCCAAATTTCTAATGAATTGGTATTAACGAATGCCGTATCTGACAATGAAATGGTTTTGCCCGGCACAAAAGCCACCTCCAACGCAAAAATCCCCTTCGCCGCACCAGGAATAACCCAATCCGCCTTAACTTTCACTTTGTGTCTTCTCTGCTCACCTGACCGCGAACTATCTGCATAAAATGCATCATCCAACGGTATCTTAATTTCCTTTGAATAACCTCTAATTGAATCCTTATCTAAATGGTAATATAGTCGTTTAAAAAAAACAGTATCCTTAAACTCGGCTTGCAATTTGGGAAAATAGCCTGTAGTCTTCAATTTGTCCCCAGTCACAAACCTCAACCTTAAAGTATCAACAATATCTTTTTCAAAACGAAAATATTCTGTAACGATTAGCATACTATCAAGAATAATTTCATAGTCTGTCTCCAAATCCACTGAATGTTTCCACTGTGTATAAAACAAAGGACTATTTAAATCAACTACTTGCGCGAATCCATGTTCCCTATTTGCTACTGCTGTATCCTTCTTGTCCTTGGTTTTATACGTATATCTGGTAATCGAGTCTGCAGTTAAAGCATCTCCACTCCACAATATTTGCTTTACATTCGGATGTTCTTTTTGGTAGGCTCCAGCATAATTGATCCAAGCCGAATTCACTCCCCTTAAACCATTTTCACGACTTTGATTATTTACCTCATAATCAGAATTATTCCCAGGAAATTGGTAAAAGTTACCATCTTCCTGCTGAATCAGCTGGTGATGCTGAAGTTCTGAACTGTTAATGTTTTTAACTTGAGATTTCTCTACGTGTTGCGCACTTACGGCCATAGCCAATGAAGCACTTACCGCAACGGCGAAGCTTTTCTTCATAGTAATTTTTTTATTAATAAACTGCCTTAAAGGTTGGATTTATACGTATAAAATCCTAATATTTTTATACAAAAAAACTAGATTACTACGATAAAACCAAAACTGGATACCACAACAAACCTAAACAAAAAAAGGCTGCTCCAGCGGTGAACTTTCACCGCTGGAGCAGCCTCAAAAATATCTTGCGTTTACTTAGCCTATTTGCTCACCACCAATCTTTTGGTTACTGATTGCCCTTGGGCACTTATGACGCAGTTGTAAAAGCCATCTGAAAGACTTTCTGTATTAACCTCTATCACTTGCGAACCGGTTTCAAACATACCGAAACTTAGGTTCTGCACAACCTTGCCAGAAATATCAGTAATCACCATCTGAACTTTTGACGGCTCCGCCAGTACGAAATTAACATTGGCCGACTCCGAAGCTGGATTTGGATAAATAGAACTTACCTCAACTTTGGCTCCTTCTGCCATGCCAAGCACCACGTCATCCTGGGAGAGTTTCAAAGACATTTGGGTTGATTCAAAACCATGTGGATTGATATAAGCCCAATGCGGTGTAAAAATACCATTAAAACTGCCTGCCAAATTATATCTCGCATCCTTTTGCACAAACTGATTAGCGTTGAAATCCCGTTTAATATAATTGGCAAAAGTTTGTGCATCCTTTTCCAAACCAATCATATCCACTTGTAGCGCATTGATATGTTTGCCTAACGTATCTCCCGGTTTTACTGTCGTATCACCCGGAACAAAAGTTAATACAATGGAGAACACGCCATTATTGGCTCCCGGACTTGTCCAGCCTAACTTCTCATTTACAATATTTGTTCTTTCCTGCCCAGATCCAGTACCGCCCGCAAAAAATGCACTGTCAAGTATTATTTTTTTCTCTAAGGTATATCCAACAGGAAGATTTTTTGCCTGGTCATACTTTATTGGTATAAAGGATAATGTATCCCCAGGAAAAGACGGCCAATTCACACCAAAGGAATATTGTGAAGTAGAGGCAGGCACATATCGAACTACAAGAGTGTCTACAACACTATCATTAACACGATGATATCTAGTGACAACTTTAATGCTATCAATTTGGATATCGTAATTAGGCTGGTAAACGTAATTTCCGTCCCACTGATCCCGAAACAGTTCGCTTCTCAGGTCATACGTTTGAGCAACATGATAATAATCTACAGGCCTTGCTCCTGAAGAAAAGTAATTATGAACAACTGTTGAATCCGGATAAAGGTATGGACCAATATACCCCACTAGTTCGGAGCCGTAGAACTCCTTATATGCAGAAGCATAATTAATCCAATTTGATCGAATTTCGCGCAACGACCCGAAATCTTCATCCCCTTTGATTTGCTTCAATGGGCGCAAATCATTGGACTTCCCAAACACTGTCATTTGCTCTAAATTTTGCCCCATCGACAATGCAGGAGCCATTGTAATCAATAAAATTGCGTTTAATTTTCTTATCATAAGTTTGCATGTTTGTAATTAACTAACCTAAACAATTACCAAGGATAATTCAATAATCATCAAATATATAAAGAAAATGAACCAATTTAACTAACACACCCAATTAACCATTGTGCAATCAATAACTCTGGAAATAATCAATTATTCGCACCATTATAGAGGATTGACAATTCGAACAATTTGAAGCCTTAGCTAGCCACCTAAAACGGACAATATTGGGCGCTATTTGATTACCAACTGCCAACCATTCTAACAAAAAAGGCCACCCAATGGGTGGCCTGAAGACTTATGATGAGAAAGTATCTTACTTTACAACCAAAACCTTTGTAATAGCATTAATACCATCAGAAAGCGTGTAGTTGTAATATCCGGCTACTAACTCCGCAGTATTGATTTTCATACTTTGAGCCCCGTTTTGAACCAATCCTTCGTTGATCTCTAACACAACCTTACCAGTTACGTCAGAAATAATCAAGCTGATATTTGCTGGATTCGTCAAAGCATAATTTAAGGTCGCCTGCCCTTCTGCAGGATTAGGGTAAATAGAATTTACAGAAATATTACCATTCTCGGCAACTCCAGCAACAACATCGTCCTGAGAAATTTTGAAAGCCATTGCATAGGATTCCCAACCAAATGTTTCTCCGTATGCCAGCATTGGTAAATAAGCACCATTCCAACCTCCGGCTGTATTGTAGCGTATTATTTTGTTTACATAGTGACTACAATTGTAATCACGCTTGATATACTGCGGAAATGAATTTTTACCTTCTAGCTCGAATGAACGCACACGGAATCCATTTACATCTTTACCTATAATATCTCCATGTTTTGTAGAATCACCCGGAATGAACGAAACCTCAACGGAAAATACTCCTCCACTTGATGCAGGAATAGTCCAGTTAGTTTCCACGGCAACTATATGGTTATACTCACCGCTATCCGCGTAAAATTCGCTAGTCAACGGAATTTTCAATTCTTCTGTATAACCCACAAGTTTCTGAGAAGCTTGATCGTACGATAAACGATCGATGAATGTGGTATCGTTAGGAAAAACTGGCCAGTTAACTCCATAAGCTTGCTTTGTACTAGCTCCTCTTGGCACCATTCGGAGAACCAATGTGTCTACTACATCCTTCACTCTGTAATATTTCGTAGTCATAACAATGCTATCTAATGTAATGTCATATCCAGTATCAAAATTGTAGCCGTCAAATCGATCAGTTAAAATAGATGAGTTTAAGTCAACAGTTTGAGCAATGTTATGTACCCACCACCAGATAGAATCCTGTCCGTAGACAGCAATAACAGTTGAGTCAGGAGTAAGGTACGGGCCATAATAAAGCGCTAATTGACTACCATACTCTTCTTTATAACTAGTAGGATAGTCAATCCATGTAGATTGTATTTCACGCTCTGAATTTTCTCCGAAACCGTTTATCATGTACGATGGCAAATGCTCCAACTGAATTTGGCTGTCACCAGTATTTTTAACTGTGTGCATTTGTTTAAATTCTTGACCAAAGGAGGTCAGCGTCCCCACAATTGCCAAAATAACAATGTAACCTTTCTTCATAGTAAATTTAATTGATTATTGAACGGACTAAATTATGTATTTTTAGGCTTATTTCATTGATAAAACGACACTTTTAAGCAAGACATTGATTGCCAATTAACTATCTGTTAAAATATATTTTATATTCTAGGTAAATAGGCGTAAAATGTTGATACCTCAACCAATTGAAATAATATTAATTACCGGATGAAAACAACCAACTCCATTCCGACGAAATAAAATTTGGCAAACTAGCATTAAACTTTATTTAAAGCCTAATATTGATGTTTTGCATGTTTTTTAACTCGAATTTTTAACACCATCATCAAACGATAGGATTCTGTTTTTTTAACATATTGTGGTTGGCGGTGTAAACTTGGAAAATGCTATCTGAGAAAATTGAATAAAGGCCACAAGATCTTTAATCTGGATTACCTTGTGGCATTATCTCTGTAGAATAAATCATTAGATTTGAATTTATGATTCGTGCGATAACGATTTTAGCCGTTGCCTTATTAAGTTTGAACTGGTTTTCCGCTTTCGGTCAAACTGACCTCGATAGAAAATTAGCTTATCAATATTTCCAAAATGGCGAATTCGACAAAGCGCTGATCTATTACAAGAAATTGTACGACGACCGTCCAACAAAATCGAATTACTCCTATCAGTACCAATGTTACCTAAAGCTAAGCCAGCTTGAGGAGGCGGAAAAACTGACAAAAAAACATTTGAAGAGAAGATCTTCTGAATTGTGGTTATACGTTAATTTGGGTAATATATACCAACTACTCGAAAAACCGAAAAAGGCTTCCCAGTATTACGAAAAGGGGATAAAGGGAATTGATCAAAAATCCACATTTTCCCAGGTAAAAGCACTCGGAACCAAGTTTAAGGATGATGGGCTACTTGATTACGCCCTTAAAACTTACCTGCGCGCACAGAAGGTTCTCGCCAACCACCACGCGCCCTACAATACACATGTTGGTGAAATTTATGGTCTGCAAGGAGAGACTGAAAAAATGATTAACCAATACATCGAGCTATTAGATGTTAGTGATGGCTACTTAATTACAGTTCAAAGTTTGCTGAACAGGGCAATAGATTTCGAAGAAGATGAATCTAAAACGGAACAACTTCGAACGGTGTTGCTAAGAAAATCTCAGAAAGCCCCGGATAATGTGGCATACTCTGAAATGTTGATTTGGTACTTCAAACAGAAAAAACAATTTGCAGCCGCTCTAATTCATGTCAAAGCCCATGACAAGCGATCGAATAGCAATGGAAAAAAACTATTAGACTTCGGAGAATTGTGTGTTAACAACAAAGCATACTCAACTGCTATTAAAGCCTTTGATGCAGTTATTAGCTATGGTCCAGAATCATTGTTCGAACAACGAGCGCGATCGAGAAAGCTCAATAGCATGTACCTCAAAATCTCTGAAACTTCGGATTGGACAGAAAACGAAGTCAGGAATTTGGCCAACCTGTACCAAAGCGAATTATCGAAACTTGAATTTATTGGAGGTGCAACAGACTTAATCTGGGAAAAAGCGGAAATTCATGGATACTATCTAAGGGAGAGCGATTCGTCAGTAGTTATACTTGAAGGGGCACTTGCCAAAGGAGGACTTTCTAAGAAAAACCGCGCAATTACAAAATTAAAACTAGCCGAATTCCTTACCATTAGTGGAAAGGTTTGGGACGCGTCTCTATACTATTCTCAGGTAGAAAAAGACTTCAAACATGATCCTTTAGGACACCAAGCAAAGTTTCAAAATGCTAAACTTTCTTATTATAATGGCGACTTTGAATGGGCTCAAGCCCAACTGGATGTTCTTAAAGCTTCGACATCTAAGTTGATTTCCAACGATGCAATAGAATTGTCGGTACTAATTTCAGACAATATTTGGATGGATTCCACCAATGCCGCTTTGATAGCCTTTTCGAAAGCAGACCTTTTGGTTCGGCAAAATAAGTTTGAAGAAGCAAACCAAGTATTTGATTCCCTCTCCACATCCATCGGTTTTCATGCCTTAAACGATGAAATCTTATTCAAACGCTATGAAATGGAATTCATTCAAAAGAACTACTCAAAAGCTATTGAATATTTAGAAGCAATTATCAAAGATTACGCAGACGATATTTTGGCCGATAATGCCCATTTTAAATTAGCGGAAATGTATGAACTTCGGCTTAATCAACCTGGGCTGGCAACTGTTCATTATCGCGAAATTTTATTCAATTACACGGGTAGTCTTTTGGTAATTGAGGCAAGAAAACGATTTCGAAGAATCTTAAAAACTCTCCCTGAAGAGCAAATTGAAAAACTGGAGCTAAACTCCGGAAGGGGAATTAAAAAAATTGATCCGAATTAGAATGATTATCTATAATGTTACTGTAAGCATCGAGAAGCAAACAGAAAAGGAATGGGTAGAATGGATGCGCACAGTGCACGTACCGGAGGTAATTGCAACAGGCTGCTTTATTGAGGCACGAATGAGTAAGGTAATGACCGAAGGAATGTACGAGGAAACACCTGACCCTAGCTACAGTATTCAATACCTTTGCAAAACTCAACAAGACTATGAACGGTATCAAACTGAATTTGCTCCGCAATTGCAACAGGCGCACACGCAGAAATACGCCAATAAATTTGGAGCATTTAGAACATTGCTAGACGTTGTAGAAATCTTCCAACATGGTTAGAGCTAAGAAACACCTTGGTCAGCATTTTCTTACCGACCCCGAAATATCTTCAAATATCAATAAGGCCCTTACCGGATTCGGTGAATACAACGAGGTTTTGGAAGTAGGTCCGGGAACTGGAGCGTTAACCCGGTTTTTATTGGAAGGCAAGTACAAAGTATCCGTTGCAGAAATTGATCAAGAATCCATTGCCTATTTGCATGAACATTTTCCAAACCTGCCTGTCTACGCTGAGAGCTTTCTGCAGTTTGATCTGCACGAAAAATTCGAAGGAAGACAACTGGCCGTAATTGGGAACTTCCCTTACAATATTTCCTCGCAGATTGTTTTTAAAATACTAGACAATGTGGATTTAGTACCTGAAGCAGTTGGCATGTTTCAAAAAGAAGTGGCAGAGAGAATAGCGGAGAAACCTGGTTCAAAAACCTACGGCGTTACAAGCGTACTTACTCAAGCTTATTACGACGTTGAATATCTGTTCACAGTGAATGAGGATGTATTTGATCCGCCACCTAAGGTTAAGTCTGGGGTGATAAGAATGAAGCGAAAACCAATGAACGATTTCGGATGCGACAAAAAACTATTCAAACAAATAGTCAAAATAACTTTCAACCAACGGCGCAAAACAATTCGAAACTCTATTAAATCGCTTGTGAGCGGATTGGAATTTCAGCACGACTATTTACCGCTAAGACCGGAACAATTGAGCGTTGAACAATTTAAGGAATTAGCTATTGCAGTTTCTGAAAAACGTAAGGCTCAAAGCCCGTCATGATAATTCCTCCAAATCTATCTCCGGGAGACCAAGTTGGATTAATTGCTACTGCAAAAAAAGTTGATTCAGGAGGCATTGAATACGCGACCAATTTACTGAATATTTGGGGATTAGAAGTAATTGAAGGACCCAACCTCCGAAATCAACTTCACCTGTTTGCAGGTTCCGACAATGAAAGAGCATCTGACCTGCAATGGGCTATAAATCAACCAACCATTAAGGCCATAATCTGTTATCGTGGAGGGTATGGAACCATGCGCATGCTCGAACAGGTAAACCTAGCCTCGCTGATACAAAATCCGAAATGGATATGTGGATATAGTGATGTTTGTGTTTTACATGGAGCACTTCAGCAACTTGGCTTAGCGTCTCTGCACTCTACAATGCCAGTGAATTTTGAATCAAATTCCTCTTCGGCTTTGGAGAGCTTCAAAAATGCACTAATGGGCTACCCTTCCAACCTGATTTTTGATTCGACCAATGAAAACAGGATTGGAAAATCTCGTGGTCAGCTTATTGGTGGAAATCTTTCCATTCTCCAAACCTTATCTGGGACAAAATACGACCTTGATTACCGCGACAAGATCCTAGTAATCGAAGATCTAGACGAATACCTTTACCATATCGATCGTATGATGCAAAGCTTGAAGGCTGGCAACAAATTAGATCAGCTTCGGGGGTTAGTGGTTGGAGAAATGACAGATCTAAAAGATAACGAAACCCCTTTCGGAATGACGATCCGCGAGATAATTCATGACGCCATAAAGGACTATGATTTCCCGGTAGCGTTCAATGCACCAATTGGACATTTCTCCGACAATCATACCATTGCCCTAGGGCAAGAATACTCCCTGTCGGTTGACTTGAATTCAACTTCCCTTCAACCTCTGAAGAATTAAAATAGGAAACTCCTTATTTCTTTTTAACGCGCTTAATACTGCAGCCTAAAGGCCTAGTGCTATTGTTCTTAACTGGAAGTCCTGCACTTACTTCAACAATTGCATCACGAACATAAAAGTCTTTGACTTCACCACCGTTCTTCACATTGTCATCAATAGCACCTTTGTAAACCAACTTCATGTCTTTGTCAAACATAAATACGTGTGGAGTAGTTTTCGCACCGAATGCATCGGCTAGCGCACTATTAGGATCTAGAACGTATTTGCTTTTGTATCCATAATCGCTAGCTCTAGTCTTCATCTTCTCAAACGTATCGTCACCCTCCGTATTTCCTCGTTTAGCTTCATTTGAGTTAACCAGAACCATCCCGAACTTGTTTCGATCGGCTAAAACCTGAACATTGTTATATCTACCTTCCCAACCTTCGCTGTTGCTAGAACCAACCACAAACGGACAGGTGTTACAAGAAAATATGACAATCAAACCATTCTCCTGCTTAAGCGAGTTCAGCGAATATTCTTCGCCCGAAACATCTTTCATTTTCACGTCTGCCATTGGAGCCGAAGCACCAATTTCTATAGAGTTTTTCGACTCTTCCACTGTTGTAAATGCCATTAATCCAGTCATCATTGCTGCAAATAAATATAAAACTGTCTTTCTCATTATTTTAGAATTGAAGTGAGTATAAATTCGCGAAAATCTCTAGCTACAAGGTTTAGGACATCGCAACTAAATTTAAGTAATTAATCTTAAAACAAGTCCCAGCCATGAGGGATTTTGCGATCTAGCGAGGCATTTACCCTATGAAAGGGGGAAAGATTTATACTATCTCCATTTGCTCTTTTTAAGACCGCTTTTTACGTTTACGCTTTACGCGCTTGATACTACAACCGTGTGTTTTGGTGACTGCAATGGGTGGAGTTTCTCCGTTTGACAAGGCTTCCATCGCATCCTTAATGTAGAAAACCTTAACTGAATCCATTGTTTTGGCATCATCATCAACATCACCTTTATAAACCAACTCGAAATCCTCGTTAAACAAAAACAAATGCGGTGTTGCTTTGGCCCCAAATGCATCTGCCAGCTTATGCCCGGCATCGTAAAGGTACGGCCAAGTATAAGCTTGTTCTTTAGCTCTAGCTTGCATGCTTTCGAAGGAGTCTGCCCCATCCCGATTACCAGTACTGGAATTCAACATAACCAAGCCTACCTTGTTTTTCTTGGCATGCTTTCTAACCAATTCATAACGTTTCTCCCAACCCTCAAAACTTGGTGGAGCACCTACAACGCATGGACAGGTGTGACCACTAAAAACTACTAACAATCCTCTTTTACCCATTTCTTCACGCAACAAAACAGAATCACCAGAAACATCCATAAACTTCGCCAATTGCATGGGCATTTTAACCCCAATTGCAATAGATTTAATATCCTTCTTTTGTTGAGAAAAAGAGAATATGGGCAATAACACACCAGCAAATAATAAGATTTTTGATCGTTTCATATGGTTGTAAGCAATTACATCTCCCCGTTTAGTAGTTGCCCGAACCGTGCTAATTAAATTATACCGAATTCTTGGAGCAGAAATTACGCACCATGCATCTTCAGAAAACCCACTTCTCGCTTTGTTAGATGCCTGAACTTCCCTCGCGTCAAACTACCTTTGGTTAACCCAGCAAACGAAATTCGATCCAATTTAGTTACCTCGTAACCAAGATATTCAAACATCCTTCTTACAATTCTATTCTTTCCCGAATGGATAGTAACCACCACATTAGTTTTCGACTTTCCCTTAACGTGTTCAATCTCGTCGATCTTAATCTGACCGTCTTCCAATTCAACCCCTTCTAGCAAATCTTTAAGGCTCTGGTCTTGAACCGGCTTATCGCACTCAACCAAATACACCTTCTTAACCTCGTAACTGGGATGGGTTAGCTTTTTTGCAGTCGCACCGTCGTTTGTAAACAGTAAAAGACCAGTTGTGTTTCGGTCTAATCGGCCCACCGGATAAATCCGCTCGGCACATGCACCTTCCAACAGTTCCATTACCGTCTTTCTACCCCGATCATCATTTGTTGTAGTGAGATAGTTTTTGGGCTTATTCAAGAGAATATACTTGTAATTCTCCCTTCGCAGTTTCCTTCCTTTAAATAGGATTGTATCGGTTGGATTGACCCGAAAACCTAACGTTGTTATCACCTCACCATTGACCTTCACTTCTCCATCAACAATCAATTGATCTGCCTGTCGCCTAGAACACACACCTGCATTAGCCAAATACCTATTGAGTCGAATGGATTCGATTTGCGATTCGGTAGATACCTTCTTGGATCGCTTTCGCTCAGAAGCTTTTTCCTTTTCCTGACGATTATAACTTCGGCGTGCATTTTTAGCCTCTTCCTTTCGAGACTTCCGCTCCTTTTGTTTCTTAAATTTCTTGAACCGATCTTCCATAACCTACCCCTTCTTTAAAAGCGTTTCAATATCCTGCTCTAATTGCACCATCTCTTCTTCAGATGTACCATCGTAATAGCCTCTTATTCGACCAACTGTATCTACTAAAGCGATCATTTCTGTGTGTACAAAATCGTTCTCCGATCCATGATCGTAATGTGGATCATCTTTATCGGGCGCTACAAAATACGACTGCCGCGCCAAACGGTAAAGCTCCTTCTTCTCTCCAGTCAAGAAAACCCATTGGCCAATTTTGTACCCTGAGGCACTCGAAGGGTGGGTGCTATGGTTCGTTTTCGGCACTTTCCGGTCAGCAGTTATAGTAATTTCAGTTTCACGCACACCCATTTTGGTAGCATATTCTCGCAGCACAGGAACAGAATCTACCTCAGGCCAAACCGTATGCGATAGAATCACCATTCGATCTTCATCTTTGAAATTCTTGTAGATCGTGCTTAAGTTATCGTTCATTGTTTTACAAATTCCCGGACAGGTTGTAAAGAAAAAGTCTACAACTTTAACCCGCCCCCGATAGGTTGCAAGAGAAACGCTCTGCCCATCTTGATTTACTAGATTAAAGTCACTAATCCGGTGCCCCATTCCAACCTGACGCTTGGTTAAATCAACCATATCAATTTGCAAGTCAACCGGATTGAGGATCGGTAAGGCCTTTGGTTGGGACAATATAAAATATGCTAAAATGGCACCTCCCATAAACACCACTAAAACACCTATTACTCTCAGCATTATAGTATTTTCCTGCAAAGGTAACATTCAACAATTGACAATGGATAATTCATAATTGACAATTATTCCAATAAGCAATCATTGCCCTCCTTAATAGTCATCATCCAAACGAATAGGACATAATGAACTTTCCTTTGGACTTCGAGAACCTCAGTCCACGGAAAGCTTGGTTCGCACGTTGAGAAGACCGCAGCACTGAGGGCACTCGAAGTGCGCTGCCCTGAGGTATTCGAAGGGTCGAAGGGCTAGAATGGAGAATAGACAAGCTAATTGTCAAAAATCAACTTGAACTGATCCTTATATTTGCTGATCAATAAAATCTAATTCTACATGTCTGAAAAGATAAACTCCGAAAAAGCACCAAAACCAATGGGGCTCTATCCTCACGCTAGAAAAGTTGGCAACCTATTGTTTTTGTCTGGAGTTGGTCCTCGGGCTTCAAAATCAGGAAGTGAAGAAGCCAATATACCGGGTTTGCAATACGACAAAAACGGCAACTATCAAGAATTTGACTTTGAGGCTCAATGCCATTCGGTATTCGAAAACGTACGTACAATTCTGGAAGCCTCGGGATCGAGCTGGGACAAAATTGTTGATGTTACCACCTTCTTAACCGACATGAAGCGAGATTTTAGAACATACAATAAAGTATACGCGGAATACTTTAAGGAAAACCAGCCATGCAGGACAACTGTTGAAGTTGGCGCGCTACCCTCTCCTATTGCAATTGAGTTAAAATGTATTGCAACGGTTGATTAGATAAACAACCTTCTGAAATCTACTTCTTAATTCAAGCACTAATTTAAACTTTGCGCAATATCGGCGCGATTTGTACGGTAGTTGAAAATATTAATCGAGACCTTTGCACATAAAGTAGTTTGAGATTGTTGATTTTAAGTTCTGTTGTTGGTTGATTTTTCATTCTATTCATTCTTTATATTGTTGCTG
>JAHDGY010000104.1 GCA_020631555.1 Flavobacteriales bacterium
ATAATATCAAAAAGGTCGCTTAACTAATTTGTCCACTTTTTTGTAGGAAGTCCAGTCTCTGAATCGATGCATTTCAGAGATAAAAAAAGGAGAGCTTAGCTCCCCTTAGTATAATGGTACTACGTTTCTAATTTATTTTACCGCATCAACTATTGCTTTGAATGCATCAGGATGGTTCATCGCTAAGTCTGCGAGAACTTTTCTGTTTAATTCGATCCCCTTTGTGCTAACTTTACCCATAAATTCTGAGTAACTCATTCCGTGCTCTCTAGCACCCGCGTTGATTCTCTGAATCCAAAGAGACCTAAAGTTTCTTTTCTTTTGCTTTCTGTCTCTGTAAGCGTATTGCAATCCTTTTTCAACCGCATTTTTAGCAACTGTATGCACGTTGCTTCTTCTTCCAAAGTAACCTTTTGCCTCCTTTAGAACCTTTTTTCTTCTTGCTTTTGCAGCAACACTATTTACCGATCTTGGCATAAATTTTTAATTTTTTGGTATACAGTGTCCGATAAAAATAACGACACTTAAAAACTGAATACCGGGTTTAGCATTGAACCATGTACTTGCTTAAAATTAAGCGCAAAGTTGTAGTTTTATATTCTTAATATCCGCCTTATTAACCAAAGTCGCCTTGGTCAAGTTTCGCTTACGTTTTGTCGCTTTCTTGGTCAAAATGTGACTTTTGAAAGCGTGCTTTCTTTTAAGTTTTCCAGACCCAGTGAACTTGAATCGCTTCTTCGCACTGGAAACTGTTTTCATTTTTGGCATTACTAATTATTTAATTTACTAGTCTTTACTTTTTCTTAGGGTTGATCATAATAATCATTTTCTTCCCTTCTAATTTTGGCATGCTTTCCACCACGCCGTATTCCTCCAACTCTTGGGCGAATTTTAGAAGCAAAATTTCTCCGCGATCTTTAAAGACAATTGTTCGACCTTTAAAGAACACATAAGCTTTCACCTTCGACCCATCGCTCAAAAACTTTTTAGCATGATTTAGTTTAAACTCAAAGTCATGATCGTCAGTATTAGGACCAAATCTAATTTCTTTAACAACTACTTTAATTTGCTTTGCTTTTAGCTCTTTTTGTTTCTTCTTCTGTTCGTACAAGAACTTTTTGTAGTCAATAATTTTACAAACAGGTGGGTTAGCTTTTGGAGATATTTCAACCAGGTCCAATTGCATTTCATCTGCAATTTTTAAGGCCTTTGAAGTCCGATAAATCCCAGGTTCAACGCCATCGGCAACAAGACGAACTTCTTCCGCTAAGATTAAATTGTTGATTTTATGCGGGTCTTCTTTAATTACCCGTCCTCTTGGTCTTTTTCTTCTAAGTGCTATGAGTGTGTCCTCCTAATCTTTAAAGTTCTCTAATCTTGACTTAATCAGTTCATCAATCAATTCTGAAAATTCTTCTACAGTTTTGGTGCCTAAGTCTCCTTGTTCACCAAGTCCTTGTTGTCTTACAGAGATAGTATTTGTTTCTGTCTCTTTATCCCCAACAATGAGCATAAAAGGAATTTTCTTTAATTCTGTATCCCTTATTTTTTTGCCAACTCGCTCGTTCCTATCGTCTACAAATCCGCGAATGTCGTAATTATTTAGCAAATGTAAAACCTTTTTCGCGTAATCATTATGCTTTTCACTGGTAGGAAGAACGGCAACTTGATCTGGTGTTAGCCAGAGCGGGAATTTTCCTGCGCAATGTTCTATCAATACTGCAATAAACCTTTCAAGAGAACCGAAGGGTGCTCTATGAATCATTACTGGACGATGCTTGGCGTTATCAGAACCGATATACTCCAATTCGAATCTTTCAGGTAGGCTATAGTCTACTTGGATTGTTCCTAATTGCCAACTTCGACCCAGAGCGTCTTTCACCATGAAGTCTAGCTTAGGTCCGTAAAATGCAGCTTCTCCATATTCTACAACAGTTTTTAAACCTTTGTCGGCGCTAGCGTTTATTATAGCTTGTTCAGCTTTTTCCCAATTTTCATCCGAGCCAATGTATTTGCTCCTGTTATCCTTATCACGAAGAGAAATTTGCGCGGTGTACTCTTGAAAGTCTAAAGCTTTAAACACATGAAGTACAAGATCGATAACCTTTTTAAATTCATCCTCAACCTGATCTTGTCTACAGAAAAGGTGGGCGTCATCCTGCGTGAAACCACGAACTCTGGTTAGTCCATGTAGTTCACCACTTTGTTCGTAACGGTAAACCGTTCCAAATTCAGCATACCGAATAGGTAGGTCTTTATACGACCGTGGACGAGATTTGTAAATTTCACAATGATGCGGGCAGTTCATTGGTCTCAGCAAAAACTCCTCATCTTCTGCAGGCGTCTGAATTGGTTGAAATGAATCTTTCCCATATTTGGCATAATGACCAGAACAAACGTACAAGTCTTTGTGTCCAATATGAGGAGAAACTACGGGCTCATAACCTGCGTTAATTTGGGCCTTCTTCATGAAGTCGATAAGCCTTTCTCTCAAAGCAGCTCCTTTGGGTAACCACAGGGGTAATCCTTGGCCAACACGCTGAGAGAACGTAAATAGGTCCAGTTCTTTACCTAATTTTCTATGGTCTCGTTTTTTCGCCTCTTCCAAAAGTTGAAGATGCTCCTGTAATTCTTTATTCTTCGGAAATGCTACGCCGTAAATTCTTGTAAGTTGTTTGTTGTTTTCATCCCCTTTAAAGTAGGCTCCTGCAATGTTTAAGAGTTTTACCGCTTTTATAAAACCAGTGTGCGGGATATGTGGACCTCGACATAAATCAGTGAATTCTCCTTGCGAATAGAGTGTAATTGTGCCATCTTCCAAATTTTCAAGAAGATCTAATTTATAATCATCTCCTTTGTTCTTGAAGTAATTAATGGCATCTTGCTTTGAGATATCTTTCCGAATGTATTCGTTTTTCTCTCTTGCCAATTGAAGCATTTTTTCTTCGATTTTAGGCAAATCAGATTCCGACAAGGTAGTTCCTTCGGGCAGATCGCAATCGTAATAGAATCCGTTTTCAATTGCCGGTCCCACCCAAAATTTGATGCCCGGGTAAAGAGCCTCTAATGCTTCTGCCATCAAATGTGCGGAAGAATGCCAAAGCGTAGATTTTCCTTCTTTGTCGTTCCAGGTGAGTAGTTTAAAAGTTGCGTCTTCGGTTATAGGTCGGGAAGAATCCCATACTTCGCCGTTGATTTCTGCTGCCAAAACATTTCTGGCTAAACCCTCGCTAATACTTTTTGCTACGCTTAACGCGGTAGTGTTTTTTTCAACCTCCCTGATCGTTCCGTCAGGCAACGTTAGTTGAATCATACTGTTCCTGTTTTAGGATAGCAAAGATAGCATTCTGGACAGTCTATTGCCCTAACAGTTGCTTGAAAATTAGCTATTTTTTTAAACCAAATTCAAGCATCATCGAAAACTTGAATTTCCGCCATTTTATTTACCAGGTCGGTAAATTTGCCTTTGAAGCGGGTGGCTCGGACCATATGATTATCAATCCAATGGTAATTGCCACCTCGAGGTTTTCCCATGAGCAAACTATGGTATTTAAATCCATGCTTTTGAAGCCAAGTTTCAGTAACTTCTCTGTGTTCTTCAGTTCTCGATGTGAAAAAACAAATTACATGGCCATCATTATACCAATTGTTAAGTGTTTCCAATGCGTCAGGAAATGGTTTGCAAGTCGCCATTCTTTCCGGCTCTTCGTTTGGAACATCTTCAGTAATAGTGCCGTCGATATCAATTAGGTAGTTTTTGATGTCACTTTCTAATTTGGGGCTAATTGTTTGCCCATTATCATTCACGGTTTTTTGTAGTTGGAATCTTTTGCTATCTATCATCGCTCCGAATTTGAAACAAAAATGACGGATTTTTTTTGTACAACTATCGCTTGTTGTTGAATTTTCTAGATTGATGTATCCAATATTCTGATAACTGAAAATGACTATTTGGCTGAAAATGATAAGTAGAGTCTGTGTTTTCGCAACAGAATCTGTAAAAATGGCCGAGTTCAATTATTGGTAGAATGATTGATGAAACCGATATCACATAGTTGGTAACAAAACAATTCTTAAGTATGGATTTCAGCAAGTTTACTGTAAGTGCTCAGAAGGCTGTTCAGGAGGCTCAACAAATGGCTAATTCTAGAGGGAATCAGTTCATTGAAACTGGTCATATTTTAAAGGGAATTATAAACGTGGACCTAAGCGTTTTACCGTATGTCCTCGAGAAGTTCGGCGTTAATAAATCAACATTCAATCAAACCGTTGATAGAGTGATGGAATCTTATCCTAAAGTGAGTGGCGCAAGTACGCAGCTATCTCGCTTTGGTTCTCAAGCATTGGTGAATGCCACCAAAATTAGCGGTGAATTTGGAGATGAATTCGTTGCAATCGAGCACTTATTACTGGGGATCTATGGAGGTGGGGACTCTGTTGCTCAATTGCTAAAGGACGTTGGTATTCAAAAAAAGGAATTGGAAGAAATTATAATGGCGTTAAGAAAAGGAGAAAAAGTGCGTAGCAGTTCACAGGAAGAAACATACAATGCGTTATCGAAATATGCCATTTTCTTGAATGAAATGGCACGTGATGGAAAATTAGATCCTGTTATCGGTCGTGATGAGGAGATTCGGCGCGTAATTCAAATCTTAAGTCGCCGGACTAAAAATAATCCAATTTTAATTGGTGAACCGGGTGTGGGAAAAACAGCTATTGCCGAGGGGATTGCGCATCGAATAATTAATGGAGATGTGCCCGAGAACCTGAAGTCTAAATTGTTTTATTCATTAGATATGGGAGCCCTCATTGCCGGTGCCAAATTCAAAGGGGAGTTTGAAGAGCGATTGAAGGCTGTTGTGAAAGAGGTTGTCCATTCAGATGGAGAAATTGTCTTGTTTATTGATGAGATTCATACTTTGGTTGGAGCTGGAGGTGGGCAAGGAGCTATGGATGCAGCCAATATTTTGAAACCGGCTTTAGCCCGTGGTGAATTGCGGGCTGTTGGAGCAACAACTTTGGACGAATATCAAAAGTATTTTGAAAAAGATAAGGCTTTGGAAAGACGCTTTCAAAAAGTCATGGTACACGAGCCAACAACTGAGGACACGATTTCTATTTTAAGAGGATTGCGAGAAAAGTATGAGATCCATCATAAAGTTCAGATTCGAGACGAGGCCATTTTGAACGCTGTTGAACTTTCCCAGCGGTACATTACCGATCGTTTTTTACCTGATAAAGCAATTGATTTGATTGATGAAGCTGCTTCAAAATTGCGGATGGAAATTAACTCTAAACCTCAAGAATTGGATGAAATTGAACGAAAATTGATGCAGCTTGAGATTGAACGAGAGGCAATAAAACGAGAACATGATCAGGACAAATTATCTGCTCTTAACCGTGAGATAGCTGAAATTACGGAAAGTCGATCGACTCTGGCAGCACGGTGGCGAACAGAGAAGGAAACCATTGAAGCCATTCAGAAGTCGAAGCAGCAAATCGAAGATTTGAAATTGGAAGCAGAACAGGCTGAGCGTGATGGAAATTATGAACTTGTAGCCGAGATTAGATATTCTAAAATGTCAGAAGCAGAGCAACTTGTTGAAATCAGTAAGCAAAGGTTAACAGAAATTCAGAGCGGCTCTAAAATGATAAAAGAAGAGGTAGATGCAGAGGAAATAGCAGATGTAGTTTCAAAATGGACAGGAATTCCGATAAGTAAAATGGTCGAAAGCGAACGGTCCAAATTACTGAGATTGGAAGAGGAGTTGCAGAAACGTATTGTAGGGCAGGAGAATGCTATTGAGGCAATTTCAGATGCTGTAAGAAGGAGTAGGGCGGGGCTGCAGGATGGCAATAGGCCGATAGGTTCCTTTATTTTTCTTGGAACTACCGGGGTAGGTAAAACAGAATTGGCCAAGGCGTTGTCTGACTTTTTGTTTAACAGTGACACAGCGATGACTCGAATTGACATGAGCGAGTATCAGGAGAGACATTCAATTTCTAGATTGGTTGGCGCACCTCCGGGGTATGTTGGTCATGATGAGGGTGGCCAGTTAACAGAGGCGGTTCGGCGAAAGCCATATTCTGTGGTTCTTTTAGACGAGATAGAAAAGGCACATCCAGATGTTTTCAACACATTGCTACAAGTTTTAGATGATGGGAGATTAACAGATGGTAAAGGTCGTGAGGTCAATTTTAAGAACACAATTATTATAATGACATCTAACTTGGGAGCACATATTATTCGAGATCACTTTCAGAATTTGGATGAGTTGAATGATTTGGAGCGGGTTCAATCTAAAACTAGATTAGAGGTTTTTGAGCTTTTGAAACAAACTGTTAGACCTGAATTTTTAAACAGAGTAGATGAGGTTATAATGTTTCAGCCATTGTCTCGTGAAGGTATTAGAGAAATCGTTCGATTGCAGATTGGGTTACTAGATAAAATTATGAAAAACAATGGGATTGAATTAACTGCTTCGGATGACGCTATCGACTGGTTTGTCCAACTTGGTTATGACCCGCAATTTGGCGCGCGACCGGTAAAAAGAGTGATCCAGAGAAAAATTTTGAATGAACTGTCTAAGAAGATTTTGGCTGGTGAGATTCAAAAGAACAGCGTGGTTGTTGTGGATGTTTTTGAAGGGCATGTGGTATTTCGAGAGCAATCGGCTAAAGCTTAGGAATTAGCAATTTAAGCAAATCATAATTTGTTAACATATTATTTTTTAGCATAGTTAAATCTATAGCCGATAAGTTTCGTTACTTTTGCGGTCCTATGGGATGAGTCCATAGTTGATTTTAAGTAAAAGTACTGCTGAAAGAGTAGGTTGAAGTTTATCTTTTTTTAAGACTCCTTATTAGAATTTCTTCTTCACAAAAGCTAACCGATTCGGGAATTATTTTTACTCTGTTGTTGAGATAAATGAAGGTTATTTAGCTTAATTGTGATGTTTGGTTCGTTATTGTGAATAACGACTTAACAACTTTTTTGGTTGTTAAGACAAACACATCCTTAGAAAGTAATCTTTTAAATCTTTAGGTGGCGGCCCTAAACTGGAGTTGCAAATGCAATTTGTTGTGAAGGTGTTAAATCGCGGATGATTTTTGTAGAAAACTTAGAATTAAATACAAATAAATAAACTATGAGTACTGGAACCGTTAAATTTTTTAATGTTGAAAAAGGGTTTGGTTTTATTAAGGATGACGAAACACACAAGGATATTTTTGTGCACAAGTCTCAGTTGAAGGATGCGATTAGAGATAACGACTCAGTTTCTTACGACATTGAAAGAGGTCAGAAGGGATTGAACGCGGTTAATGTTCGCATTAACGATTAGAAAAACTGCCGCCACACCTAGTGGGTGTGGCAACAGCATAATTTGGGTAGCTTGGGGATGGAACTGTCTGTCTGATGGTCACAGCCGTCAACGCGCCCATCAGTCTAGTGTAGCATTTTAATAGTGTGTGCACTAAGGAATTATAATTTTTGAGAACACGCTTGTACATTTTTTTACAAGCGTGTTCGACATGATTGGTTTAATGTGTTCTACTAAGGTAGAGCCTTAACATCAGCCTCAAATTGAGCCTCAGTTGTTTCTGACATTGAGGTAATAACTTGTGCAAGATTGGTAGTAATCTTAGCAGCAACAATTGATGAAATAGAATTTATCATCTTTCTTTTCGTATGAAATGAAATGTACATGCATACCTTCTTTCATAGTATATGGTTTAGTCTGAAATTTGTTGTCTGCATATTTCCAGATGGATGTAACACTCTTTAGCCCGTCGAACGACACAAAAATATTGCAATTTTTATTGTCAAATTGTGAATTCCAGTGATATTGACCCTTCTATTCCAGTTTATGTTGCCCCGTCAAATTAAAGTGCTAAACCGGTATCGATTTGTGGTGTTATTTGGTTAAAAATATGGTTTGAGACCTTTGGGCATAAAGTAGTTTGAGATTGTTGATTGATTTTTCATTCTATTCATTCTTTATATTGCTGCTGATAAATGAGTTACAAACAGACCAATATATCTCAGATGAG
>JAHDGY010000105.1 GCA_020631555.1 Flavobacteriales bacterium
CTTCGACGTGCGTCGATCAACATCGTAACTGGCAAAACTCATCTGAGATATATTGACCTGTTTGTAACTCATTTATCAGCAACAATATAAAGAATGAATAGAATGAAAAATCAACCAACAACAGAACTTAATCAACAATCTCAAACTACTTTATGTGCAAAGGTCTCAGCTTATAAATACCCAATTCACAATTTTAAATTTGAACCTAAATTTTGATAATGGACTTATTAAATTATTGAAAACTCCAGCAATAACCAGACACACTAATCTGGACACTACCGTAATACGTCTTCCTCTTCCCATCACTTAAACATATTAATTCATGCTTAACTATAGTCTCCAGATAAAGGTAGAAGGTCCACTATCTTCCTACTCGATTATTCTGTTGAATTCTTACTGCGTACCAACTAAGTCAAATATTGCAATAATAATTGTTGATTGTTAAGGTAAGTGTAAGGAAAGTCGGCAAAAGTTAATCGCTGTAGTAAAGTATCCAAATCCGTTGGATTCTGAAGCTCAATTCCAATTGTAGCAGCCCCCTTGTCTCTTTGATTCTTTTTAAGGTATTCAAAGTGCACAATGTCGTCGTTGGGACCTAGTACGTCAGTTACAAACTGTTTTAGTGCACCAGACCGTTGCGGGAAGTGAACAATAAAATAGTGTTTATAGCCGGCATGTAACAGTGCTTTCTCCTTCATTTCCTCCATTCTTGTTATGTCGTTATTCCCTCCTGAAATAACACAAACCACATTCTTATCCTGCAAATCAAGTTGTCCCAAACATGCTATGCTTAGTGCTCCTGCTGGTTCTACAACTATTGCATCGTCATTGTACATTTCGAGAATAGTTTCACAAACTTTACCCTCCTCTACAGTAATTACCCTATCAATTAAATTCCGGCATATTTCAAAGTTTAAGTTCCCAACCTTCTTAACCGCGGCACCGTCTACAAATGGATCAATTTCACTCAAGACCATTGGAGCTCCATAGGCAATTGCTTTGGTCATTGATGCAGCTCCAGCTGGTTCAACGCCAATAATTTTGGTGTGCGGAGATACCCGTGCGAAATAGGTGCAAATGCCAGCAGCCAATCCGCCCCCCCCAATTGGAATAATTAAGTAATCAATTGGGCCGGTATATGCATCATAAATTTCTTTTCCTACTGTAGATTGACCTTGAATTACATCTTTGTCGTCAAATGGATGCACAAAGGTTTTACCATGTGTAGTGGCGTACTCTACTGCTTTTTCGAAAGAGTCGTCAAATGTGTCGCCAAAAAGATCTATCTTAATAAGATCGCCGCCGAATTTTTGGACTTGATCAATTTTCTGCCTTGGGGTTGTTTTAGGCATAAAGACGGTTCCACGAATTCCTAATTTAGCGCAAGAATAGGCAACTCCTTGAGCGTGATTACCTGCACTGGCACAGACTATCCCTGCTTTGGCTTCGGTTTTACTAAGCTTACGAATTTTGTTGAACGCTCCTCTTATTTTGTAAGAACGAACGATCTGTAAGTCCTCCCGTTTAATGTGAACATTCGCACCGTATTTTTCAGAGGACGGCGCATGAAACTGGAGAGGTGTTCGCTGCACGATACCTTCGAATGCAGCAAACACCTCATCTAGTTTTTGGCATATAAGTTCTGGATTCACGGATAATTTTGTTAAGCGAGAGCGCGCATGTTCACCATGGACTTTCTCAATGTTGTACCCACTAATTCAACCGGGTGGTTTCTGATGGTCGAGTTGACGGCAATTAGTTCTTGATTGTCAACACCGTTGTCTTTTCCATCTCCATGTTTTCTTCCGATTACATCAGTTTCAATAGATTCCATAAATGATTTTAGCAGAGGGGTAGCCTGTTGCTCGAACAAATAGCACCCATATTCTGCCGTATCAGAAATCACGCGATTCATCTCATACAATTTCTTTCTTGCTATTGTGTTTGCAATCAAAGGAGTTTCATGTAAAGATTCATAATAGGCTGATTCTACCTTGATTCCTGCTTCTACCATTGTGTCAAATGCAAGCTCCACTCCGGCTCTTACCATTGCAACCATTAATACCCCTTTATCAAAAAAGGTTTGTTCGGAAATCGGATCCGATGTTGAATCGGATTTTTCGAAATGAGTTTCAGCCGTGGCACTTCTCCATTTAAGAAGGTTAGCATCGTTATTATTCCAATCTTTCATCATTTCGGCCGAAAATTGACCAGAAATAATGTTGTCCATGTGTTCTTGAAACAGTGGTTTTAGTATAGCTTTTAATTGTTCAGAAAGTCGGTAACACTCAATTTTTGCCGGATTAGAAAGTCGATCCATCATATTGGTAATGCCTCCATGTTTTAACGCTTCCGTGATCACTTCCCAGCCATATTGCACTAGTTTACAAGCATAAGACTTATCTATTCCATCACTTACCATTTTATCAAAACAAAGGATAGAGCCAGCTTGCAGCACCCCACACAAAATTGTTTGTTCTCCCATCAAGTCGGACTTAACTTCGGCAACAAACGACGAACGCAATACTCCAGCTCGATGACCACCAGTTGCAACAGCGTATGCCTTGGCCTGATTGAGACCCTTGCCTTCTGGATCATTTTCAGGATGCACTGCTATTAAGGTAGGAACACCAAATCCACGTTTATATTCCTCTCGAACTTCTGTTCCCGGGCATTTTGGGGCAATCATTATTACGGTTATATCTTCCCGAATTTTTATTCCTTCTTCGACGATATTAAACCCATGCGAATAGGAGAGTGTAGCTCCTTTTTTCATTAGGGGCATAACTGCGTTAATCACCTCTGTGTGTTGTTTGTCCGGGGTCAAGTTTACCACTACGTCTGCGTCCGGAATAAGCTCTTCATAGGTTCCAACAGCAAAGCCGTTTTCAGTAGCATTTATGTAGGATGCTCTTTTTTGCTCGATTGAACTTTTTCTGAGTGCATAGCTCACATTAAGACCTGAATCCCGCATATTAAGCCCTTGATTTAAACCTTGAGCTCCACATCCAACGATGGTGATTTTACTGTTTTTTAGAACATTTATTCCATCCTTGAATTCAGAATGATCCATGAATTCACACGTCCCAAGCTGAGTTAGTTGATCTTCTTTATTTAATGTGTTAAAGTAATTTTGCATTCTACTGGTTTTAATGACTTAATTCTAACCTATGTTATGTCTCATTTTAGTAAATTCGAAAACGCCCAAAGGACCTAATGCTGAAAGAAATGCCTCGTTTTCAGAACGTACTCCTGACTTTTCGATTATTGCAGTTTCATTGTCTACCGACAATACCTTTGCCTGATATTGCTTGACTAATTTTTCGGCTTTACTTCCCTTGTCAAAGTTGCGTTTTGGAACTTTGTACTGAACAATTTCTTCATTGTTGGCACCTTCTTGCCATTCGTGCGAAACATCCAAAACATCGATTTGCTTCCTTAAATGAGCTGCAAGTTTGTTTACAACGCTAGCATCTTCAACAATCAGAATATCAGTATTGTACATTTCTTCTAATTCATTGAATGTAGTGTGTATTCCCTGAATATTGATTCTTCTACGGGAAAATGCACCAAAGATTCTGTTTAAGCTTTGACTTAAGCTTGTAGATGTAACTGAGATTGTAAATTGTGCTCTCATGGTTCTAATTTTATTTCGGATAATGAAGCTCCAGATGGAATCATAGGAAAAACGTTGTCTTCCTTACCAACCATTACTTCAAGTAGAGAGGAGTTAGTATCGTTTAAAAATGTTTTTATTGCTTGCTCAAGGTTTTCTCTCTTTTCAATTTTTTGTGCTGAAACTCCATAGCCTTTGGCAATAGTCTGAAAGTCTGGGTTAATCATAGTGGTGGAGGCGTAACGCTTATCAAAAAATAGCTGCTGCCATTGTCTAACCATTCCTAGAAATTCATTATTTAAGATCAAAATTTTAATGTTAATCTGAGATTGAAACAATGTGCCCATTTCCTGAAGTGTCATTTGAAATCCACCATCTCCCATAACAGCAATAACTTGCCTTTCGGGGCAGGCTACTTTTGCTCCCATGGCCGCGGGTAGGCAGAAACCCATGGTTCCCAATCCTCCTGAGGTAATATTCGATCGCCAATTTTTAAAATTGTAATACCGCTGAGCAATCATTTGATGTTGCCCAACATCAGTTACCAGCACAGCTTCTCCGTTGGATAGTTCAGAAATTTTATTGACTACTTCAGCCATTGACAAAACCTCTGAGTCTGGAGAAATTTCTTTCGCAATAACTTTGTCGTATTCTATTTTACGACAGTGTTCAAACTGATTAATCCAAGCATCATAATTTCCCGCATTAACCCTTTCTGTCAATAATTTCAAGCTTGTTCTACAATCGCCAAGAACAGGAAAATCTGCTTTTATGATTTTGTCAATCTCCGATGCGTCTATCTCCAGATGTATTACTTTGGCTTGCGTTGCATAGCGTTTGGTATCCCCTGTTACTCTATCATCAAAGCGCATCCCAATTGCAATTAGAACATCACATTCGTTGGTAAGAACATTCGGACCATAATTGCCATGCATTCCTAACATTCCCATGTGCAGAGGATGGTCTGTGTTGAGACCGGAAAGCCCCATTATAGTACAAGCAGCCGGAATTCCTGATTTTTCAACGAAGGTTTGAAACTCATCTTTAGCACCGCTTATTATTACGCCATGACCAAAAATAATAAGTGGTCGCTTTGCATTTTTAATCGCTTCAGCAGCATTATCAATTTGATCGATATCTATTACCGGGTCGGGAGTGTAACTTTTTACTTCCAAACATTTTTGGTATTCGAAGCTTGCAAGTTCAACCTGTGCATTTTTCGTAACATCCACAACCACAGGACCCGGCCTTCCGCTTCGAGCAATATAAAACGCTTTAGCTATGGCTGCTGGAATATCTTTGGCGGTAGTAACTTGAATATTCCATTTTGTGACAGCAGTGGATATCGCGATCACGTCCGTTTCCTGAAACGCGTCTGTCCCCAATAAGTGAGCCGATACTTGCCCGGTAATGCAAACAAGAGGGGTAGAATCTATTTGAGCATCAGCTATTCCGGTTATTAAGTTGGTTGCGCCGGGTCCGGAAGTAGCCATGCAGACACCAACCTTTCCTGATACTCTGGCATAGCCTTGCGCCGCATGAACTGCTCCTTGTTCATGGCGAGTCAATATGTGATTTATCTCATCTTCAAAATGGTACAGTGAATCATAAACAGGCATGATTGCCCCTCCAGGATAACCGAATATAGTATCGACACCTTCCTGCAGCAAACATCTTACTAAGGATTCAGAACCTGTAATTTTCTCTTTAGAAATTATTCTACGTTGACCACTTAAGGTCATTTCTTTGTAAGCGGAAGGAATCATAATGATTTGTCGGTTACGCACCCTTCGGATGCTGATGAAACAAGTTTTGCATATTTGTAAAGAGCTCCATTTTTGACTTTAAGTTCAGGAGCTATCCAATTCTTTTTTCTTTCCTCAAGTTGACTATCGGTCACGTTAATTGTTATGGAGTTTTTTGTGCTGTCTATTGTAATTTGATCGCCATTTTCTACCAATGCTATTGGGCCACCGATTTGTGCTTCAGGTGAAATGTGTCCTACCACAAAACCATGTGTGCCACCTGAAAACCTTCCATCTGTTATCAGCGCAACCTTATCCCCAAGACCAGCTCCCATTATTGCCGCTGTAGGTTTCAACATTTCAGGCATTCCTGGTCCTCCCTTAGGACCTTCATACCGAATAACAACCACATCGCCTTCTAGAACTTTGCCTTTGGCAATTGCTTCGTTTGCCTCAAATTCTCCGTCAAAAATTCTAGCCTTTCCTCGAAAAGTAAGTCCTTCTTTTCCGGTTATTTTAGCCACGCATCCGTCTGGGGCGAGGTTTCCAGTCAAAATTTGAATATGTCCATTAGCTTTCAATGGATTGGAGCGACTTCTTAATACATCTTGTTCCTGGCCAGGAAGTTCTACATCTTTCAAATTCTCTCGAAGGGTCTTGCCCGTAACGGTAATACAATCACCGTGTAAGTATCCTTCTTGCAATAAGTATTTCATTAGGCATGGCGTTCCACCAATCTTGTGCAGATCTTCCATTAAATATTTTCCACTAGGCTTTAAATCAGCCAGTAATGGCGTTTTATCACTTATCGCCTGAAAATCATCTAAGGAGAACTGTATACCAGCAGTTTCAGCAATTGCAAGAAAGTGAAGTACGGCATTGGTAGACCCTCCAAGAACTGTCACTACGGTAAACGCATTCTCCAGCGATTCTCTGGTTACAATATCAGACGGCTTAATGTCATTTTCGATCAAGGTTTTCATTGCTCTGCCAGCTGCTTCACATTCGTCCACTTTCTGTTTGCTAATCGCTGGATTGGAAGCATTGTATGGTAGACTAAGCCCTAGAGCTTCAATTGCTGAAGACATCGTATTAGCTGTGTACATACCTCCGCAAGCACCAGCTCCTGGGCAGGCGCTTTTGATGATTGATTTAAATCTATTTTGATCTATTGATCCTGCGACACGTTCTCCCCAAGCCTCAAAAGCGGAAACTATGTCTAGTTTTTTGCCTTCATGAGAACCTGAAGCAATCGTTCCACCATACACAAGTATGGATGGTCTGTTCAGTCGAATCATCCCCATTACAGCACCAGGCATATTTTTGTCACAGCCTACAACCGTTACAAGCGCGTCATAACTCATTCCGCCCACGACCGTTTCAACAGAGTCCGCAATTACATCACGAGAGGGGAGAGAGTAGCGCATTCCAGGAGTTCCCATTGATATTCCGTCGCTTACTCCAATGGTATTGAAGATTAATCCAACAAGATTTGATTGTTTGGTTCCTTCTTTAACGTGCAATGCTAAACCGTTTAAATGCATATTGCAAGGGTTCCCTTCAAACCCGGTGCTAGCAATTCCTACAAAAGGTTTTTCAAAGTCTTCTTCTGTGAGGCCTACCGCATGAAGCATAGCTTGAGCAGCTGGTTGGCTGTCATCCTGAGTTACTCTTCGACTGTATTTATTTAAGTTTTTCATTTCACAACAAATGGGTGCTTTTCTGAATCCTTAGAGTCGCTAATTTACTCTTGGCGAACAAACACGACTCATGGTCAGAATCGAATGTTATATGGTTTTTAGTTTTCATTTCTAGTTTCAAAGATTTTTCAATTAGCCATGATGCTCAATTTTATTTTGGATTTATTTACGCTCTTCATTATGGCATATTTATAGTCTCAAACCCTTATTAATTCTCAATTAATTGATTTTGGTAATCCATAATTTAAGTCAAAAAAAAAGGCCTTTCTCATCGAGAAAGGCCTTTTTTAATGCGTTGTCTTTCTCCTAGCCAGGTCCGTGAATTACCACAATAATCGCAACCACAATAATTGTAACCACCTGAATCAGATGAGAAATCCTATTATTTATTTTCAAATTGTTTTTCATTAATTAAGTCTAATCTTTGCCGTCAATGTTTGGCAACGAAATACAATGTTAGATAATTTTTCAATAGCGTCCTACGTCCTAAATAAAAAAAAGAGAAGTTAGTTTTTAGTCCAAAAATTACTCTGGGGCTCGTAAAAAAAACACGATCCTCTGATGAGTACTATTACCCTTTTTGCGCAGATTATCAAAAAGATTGACCGTTCAGTTTTTAAAAAGCTTGTAAGAGTGGACCTTCTACCTTTATCTGGAGACTATAGTTAAGCATGATTAATATGTTTAAGTGATGGGAACAGGAAGACGTTATTACAGCAAGGAGTTCAAATTGAAAGCTGTTGAATTAAGCAATGTTCGGGGTAATGCACGAGAAATTGCGGAAGAACTGGGGATTAAAGCCGACTTGATTTATCGTTGGCGCAAATCGCATTTAGTATTTGGAGGTAAAGGCAATGCCCAACTGAGCAAAGAACAAATGGAGTTAAAACGGCTGCGCAAGAAATTAGCGGATGTTGAAATGGAACGGGACATACTAAAAAAGGCCGTGAGCGACAGGAAATTTA
>JAHDGY010000018.1 GCA_020631555.1 Flavobacteriales bacterium
AATTATTGAAAACTCCAGCAATAACCAGACACACTAATCTGGACACTACCGAAAATCACGTGGACAAGTACACGCATTCGCTGAACGAAAGCAATTGCTTTTCTTCAAGAATGGAGGTTGTAAAACGACGAATCAATGGAACTGCACAATTTAAGCTGTACAGATTATCCTAGTGATTGAATGGAACAAAAAAAGAATCTAAGCCTTGTAAATCATGTCGTCATCCATCGCGCTAGTGACAACATGGTATCTTGGATCATCCACAGACCTCTCGATAATTGCATCGAACTTATCATTCGCTTTCATGAGCAAATCAATACACTCAGGACTTAGGTGCTTGAGTCTAACCTTCTTGCCTACATCCAGATATCTACTAGCCATTCCTCGCACAGCTTCAATTCCTGAATGATCACTAACTCGGGATTCGATAAAGTCAACTTCTATCGCTACCGGATCCCCCTTAAAATCAAACTTAGCCATGAATGTCTGCACAGAACCAAAGAACAGTGGACCCCATATTTCATAAACTTTTGTCCCATCAGATTTTAATCGCTTCCTAGCCCGAATCATTGTCGCGTTTTTCCAAGCAAACACTAAAGCTGAAATAATTACTCCGACCAGAACCGCAATTGCCAAATCTTGCCAAACCGTAATCGCTGAAACTGCAATAAGTACAACAGCATCGGACAGCGGAATTTTATTCAATATTCTAAAACTACTCCACGCAAAAGTCCCAATTACCACCATGAACATTACACCTACCAATGCCGCAATGGGAATTTGCTCAATCAACGGCGCAGCGAATAAGACAAAAGCCAATAATGCTGCCGCTGCAACAATTCCAGATAATCTACCACGCCCTCCTGAATTAACATTAATTATAGATTGTCCAATCATGGCACAACCACCCATTCCTCCAAAAAGACCATTTAAAATATTCGCACCACCCTGTGCAACGCATTCTCGGTTCCCACTTCCTCGTGAGTCTGTAATATCGTCAATTAAATTCAGCGTCATTAATGACTCGATTAATCCAACAGCCGCTAATAAAACTGCAGTTGAAAAAACCAGATCCCAGTGACCAGAAACAGAATCGAGTAAACCAAATAACTGAAATTGAAACTTTGGAAGTTCCCCTGCCAAACCAGTTCCTCCTCCACTCTTAATAAACGAAGCAACGGTTGGCACTTCCATTCCGGAGAAGATTGTTAAACAAGCAACAACCACAATTGCAGTAAGAGCGGCAGGAACCTTTTTGGTAATTTTTGACAAACCAAACATTATTCCCATTGTTAGCCCAACCAGTCCTAACATAATTAAAAGAGGCTCCGTATCCATAAATTGTTTGCCCGCTTTCGTATTGACCTTGAACATCTCTAACTGAGCTAAAAAGATCACTATTGCCAACCCATTTACAAATCCCATCATTACCGGATGAGGAATTAAACGCACAAATTTTCCCAGTTTAAATATGCCTGCAGCAATTTGTAACGCACCAACAATCAACAACGTGATGAACAACCATTGGACCCCAAGATTTTGAATTGGGTCTGCCATTCCCAAACCTACTTCATTTCCCTTCTGAATTAAATGAACCATGACAACTGCCATTGCCCCGGTCGCTCCTGAAATCATTCCAGGTCTTCCACCAAAAACAGCAGTAATTAAGCCCATAATAAAGGCTCCATAAAGACCAACAAGCGGATCAATTCCCGCAACAAATGCAAATGCAACCGCCTCGGGAACCAAAGCTAGAGCTACTGTAAGTCCTGAAAAAACATCATCTTTTGGATTGACGGTAAAGCTACTAAGCAATCTTTTCATCGTAAGAGCAATTCAAAAAACTGCAAACCTACCATTTTAATCGCAACAAAGTAAATTCTGCTACGCTACCCAGCAATATTAATCTTTGGATCTAGAAAATCGAGATTTTACTCCCTCCCAAAATTCACTAAACTTATAGTATTCGGTGCGGTAAAACAATCCTACACCTTGAGTATATCTCCCCTGTTCATTAATCGCATCGTATTCATTGGACCTATTGAATGCCCTTACTCTGAATGATCCTTCCTGATTAAGTCTGTACTCAATATTAACATCACCGATTATGCTGTTTGGATTGTTATTAATTTCATTACCCGTAGAGTAACCAAAATTACCATTGACGGTTACCTTATCGTTGAACAATTGGGTAGTTAGTTCAACTGCCATCTCCCTATTACTTTGCTCGTCTTCAAACTCGTAGTTTAGGCCGACCTCAAGCTTATCATTAAAATTAGACAGCCAATTACCCAGCTGATTTGATATCGCTTCTCTCGTCGATTCGGTCAGAATTGTTGCCAAATTCGCCCCATTTTCAGCACTTACTCTTGGTATAAATTGATTAAAAAGTAACAGGGCAAACACCTGCCGATTAAGCTCTTGCTCCGTTTCAATTAAACTGCGCAAGGCGGCTCGAGCATCTTCATCAGACCGAGGTAGGTTGATTCCGAAATTCAGCTCGGGATTAAACAAATTGTCCGTCAAATTCAACTGGCATTCTACCATAGTTTTTCTTTTATACCTATCCCTATCCGATTCCGGCATGATGCTATATATCGAGGCTTTTACATCATAAATAGCCTGAAGATTTATATCTGCATTGTATGGATCTCCGTACCAAGCAATTGTTCCTCCTTCGGCTAACCTAAATTTTTTGCTGATAATATCATTGAGAGTAAACGTATAATGACCATCATCCACCTCGTAAACCCCATACATATTGAAATGATTGTACCGATCTATGTCTAGTGTCAAATTTCCCGTTCCAACGCAATATATCTGGTCACCAACCAAGTCATCAAACACCAAATTTATCTCCGTATCATTTGTAACATCAAGCTTAAAATTCATAGAAATTCCATCGAGATCCACTTCATACTCTTCTTCAGTATCTGATGTATTAATGAACTTTACAAATTCCTCTAACTTCACCTCTGTGGCGCCATACAAAGGCAGCGTAATATTCGTTCCCTTCTCTGTCCTGGCATACACTTCAATGACTAAATCGTTTACCTTATCGTACGAAATATCGGTACCCCCCGTAACCAATGCTGTTCCGTAGTACAAAGGGTTATGTTCATATTCTGTATTCAAACACAAAAACGGGCGATCCATTTCGAGAGAAAAATCGTAGGATAAGTCTTGAAATTGAGTGTGGAATATTGAGCCATTCATTAAACTCACCACCCCGTTGGCATCGGTTATTGGCACCCGATCAACAAAAATTGCATCTTTCTCTACTTTTATTGGAACCTCACCAAGTACCTGATATACAGTATTCAGAAAATCTACTTTGATATTTGTGTTGTGGGCTACTATTTCTCCTTGAATTTCAGGCGAAGCCATTATCCCTCCAACCGTCAACGCCCCACTCACCAATCCTGAAAGTTCAGAAAAACCATCGGGAATTAGAGGTTCAATATTTGCAAGATTAGTCCCAGGAATATTAATTGACACATCTAAAGCATTGTCTCCGTGCAGTCCAATGCCTCCTCCAATGGTTAATTCCTGAGTACCGTTTTTAGTTAAATTTCCATCAACTTGTAAAGTTTTATCCTTCGTACTGTATTCTGATCTTACCGCCACATCGCCCAGTACATAACCTTGATAACCAACACTATAAATATTTATCAATCCTTCACACCGAAAATCACTAGACTCTGCTATGTGCATCTTGGCATTTCCTACAACAACACCATGATAATCTTCAGCTTCATTTAAATTTAAAACTTTGGCTATATCCGTAATAAACAAATTTTCCATGGCAACTCCCACTTCATTTCCACCTTGAGAACCAAATGATGACAATACAGCTAATGACGAGGAAGTCCCAAACTTTATCATTCTGAGGGTATCGGACTGAACCAATCCGGAATCGACAGCAATATGAGTTGAATCCATATCCCATCGATCCCCATTTAAATAAAAATGCGACGAACTAGCCAGATCAAAATCAAATTCACTCTGTGTTTTCCAAAATCCCTGTCCAGCAATAAGTGAAGTATCTTCACCCTCCACCCATGAAAAACTCCCTCCAATGTTGTCCTGATAGGCATCTAGTAAAAGTTTAGTATTATCCAAAAAAGCACCATTGGCAATTTCTATCCTTTGAGCTGAAACTGTTGTAATCATGGCCCCTACAAATTCATCAGATTTCATATCAATCTGATGGAGGGTTCGGTCCCAGAGAGTAACAGAATCACTTTGAATATCCAACTTTAGTTTTCCCATATGAGAATTAAATTGTCCATTCACCAGAGTACCATTGGCAATCTTAATATTTGGATCAACTACATTACTGAAAAATGAAAAGTCCTTTATATCTAATGCAAAATCAAACTCCTGACCAACAGTTCCATAATAACCGTCCCCCACCATTGACGGCACAATGCTACTTAACAGGCCATGAAAATCGGTTGGAAGCGAATTAAACCACACTTGACCTTCAATTTCTGCATCAAGTGGATCGCTATGCAGGTTGATTTTACGGTGCTCCTGAGCCAACCACTCTGAAGTCAAAACAAAATCGTGAATTTCATACTCCTGCTGACCTTTAACATAATAAAGCTCATGAAATTCAACGGTTCCGTCAAATTCGTCAATGCCAAGCCCCTCTCCAGACACCTTAAATATTCCGCATAGGGTTTCGTCTTCGTCTCTTTCCAAAATATGCAGTGCCTTTAAATAGGCATTGTTAACAATCAAATCAAAATTCATAATTGGCTTTCGACCTGTAAAATCGATTCGCCCATGGTAGTTTGCGGCGAGATTTTCATCATTAACCTGTACGTATCCATCAAATATCTTATTCGCCATAGTCGCATCCAGAAGAATATCTTCATAACGATATCCGTTGGCCTCCAGATAGTCTATCGTACCGGCCATTGTAATCTCTAAGTTTTCAATGTCAAATCCTTTTCCTTTGATTTGAAGCGAGTTAAATGTTTTTCCAAAAACATCTTGCCCTAATAAAAGCCCCAAATTCAATTCTTGACACGCAAGTTCTCCTTCATAATGAACTATATCATGAACCGAATGAAAATTCAAATAGGTACAGGCAGCTCCTATGTTACTGGAAACATCTGCACCAACAACCAAATCTTTTGGAGTTCCTGCCACCATTCCTTCAATTGTAATTTTTCCGAGAGGTGCCAGATACGAAATCAAGCCCTGATCAATTAACGAATCTAAAAATGGGACTTTAAGGGAGCTTAGTGCTTCAGCCGACAAACTAGATTCCTTCAGCGTACCAATAAACTCAGAATTCCAAAAATCAACCACATTTTTCCAAACTACATCTCCGTTCAATTTTAAGTAGTTTTCGACAGTCAAATTCAGGTCTGTTGCATAAAAGTCGTTAACCGTTCCGTCTACGTGACCAAATACTAAAGCCATAGCTGTTGACCTTTGAAATACAGGGGCAAAAAACGCTAAATCACTCAAAGCAAGATGTGATTCCAAAATATCCGACTTCATTACTACTTTGTCGTTGTACTCTAAAAAGTCACCAAATCTCTCAAAATTGAGTTCCACATAATCATTTGCAATTATTGATTGAGGAGTTTTAATTCGTAAATTCTCCACTCTTATTTGCGTAGACGAAACCTTAGCCAAGCCCTTAAAATCTTCTAACTTAAAGCCCGACTTTTCAATGCAACTCAATGATTGAATTTGACCGACAACGCCATCACCATCAAGTTTCAAATTAGCAGCATTCAACCAAATATTCGAGGCGTCAATAAATTGATAGTCAATTCCAAATTCAGCAGTATCTTCATTGTGGTCATGATATAAAAACCGAACATTTTCGAGGGCCAGTTGATCTAAATGGAGCTTGAAATCACTAGCAGACGAATCCTGATTATCATCTCCAAATGCATCAAGTATGAATTCTAGGTTAAGGTCGTCTGATCCTTTATACTGTTGCAACTTAACTGTTGAACCAGATAGAAAAATCGATTTGACCTCAAAATCGAGTTTATCTAAATCAATGTTTCCAATGTTGACTGCTAAAATCTCTGAATAAATCAAAGTATCTCGTAAGAAATCCTCTACGTAAATATTCTCGCAATAAATACCATCAATAATATCATATCCTAACCTGTCGATTTTTACAGATGTATTTAGACGATCAGACAAGTAATCTACGGTCCAATCAACAGTTTTATTGACAACAAAGGGAACTTGAATTGCAAAAAAGCAGAACAAGGCAATTGCCATGATCAATTCTACTAAATGAACGCAAATTCGTCCTGCTATTTTGAGTGTATTTTTGATACTTTTGAAGCCCTTAAAACTTACAAGCATAGACAAAGATATTATCATTCTCGGCATCGAATCATCTTGTGATGATACATCCGCTGCAGTATTGCGAAATGAATCAATGCTCAGCAACGTTATTGCCAATCAAAAGGTGCATGAACAATACGGAGGTGTTGTCCCTGAACTAGCCTCTAGAGCGCATCAATCAAACATTCTGCCAGTAATAGACCAGGCCTTACAACAGGCGAAAGTGTCCAAATCGGATTTATCTGCTGTTGCAATTACTAAAGGACCTGGACTACTTGGTTCATTACTTGTTGGAACATCCTTTGCGAAATCCTTGTCCTTAGGGCTTGAAATTCCGCTAATTGAGGTAAACCACATGAGAGGACATGTTTTGGCCCATTTTATTGGTATTGACAATCGGGCTAATCATAAACCTACATTTCCATTTCTTTGCCTTACGGTTTCCGGTGGACATACTCAGATTGTCTTGGTAAAATCCCCAATGGAAATGACAGTAATTGGCCAAACAATCGATGATGCTGCTGGTGAAGCATTTGACAAGGCCGCAAAAATGCTTGGCCTCGCATATCCAGGTGGGCCATTAGTAGATAAATTCGCAAAGCAAGGTGATCCCAATCGATTTTCGTTTAGTGTTCCAAAAGTTGATAATCTAGATTATAGTTTCAGCGGTTTAAAGACACAGTTTTTGTACTTTCTCAAAGCAGAGTTAAAATCTAACGACAATTTTATCTCGTTAAACCTAAACGATATTTGTGCCTCGTTTCAAAAACATATTGTTAAAGTTCTACTTCAAAAGCTCGAAATTGCTGCTAAACAGCATAATATTCAAGACATTGCTATTGCTGGAGGAGTCGCCGCAAATTCAGGGTTAAGGAATGGTCTTGAAAAGTTGGCATCCAAAAATGGTTGGAGGACGTTTATTCCTGAATTTCAATTTTGTACGGACAACGCAGCCATGATAGCTGTAACTGGATATTATAAGTATTTGAACAACGATTTTGCTTCGCTAAATTTAGCTCCGCAACCTAGGCTTAAATTAGGTTTAACATGAAAACGATATATCTAATCCGCCATGCTAAATCAAACTGGAAAGAAAAGAATCAAAAAGATTTTGACCGCACCCTAAATTCGGTCGGCGAAAAAGAGGCAGAACTGATTGGAAAAGATCTTTTAAATGAACTGCCAGATTTAATGTTGATCAGCGGAGCCAAAAGAACTTTGCAAACCGCCGAGATAATTTCGGAACAACTACAAAATGAAAGCATAAAACTGGAGGTAAACGAATCGATTTATGAAGCCTCTCCAGAAAGTATCCTAAGTACCATTCAAAGCCTAAACGAAGATTATCGCAGTATCTATTTAGTTGGTCACAACCCTGGTATTAGCATGCTGTTAAATCTGCTTACCAACGAATCGGTAGACTTTCAAACTGCCACGGTGGCAAAAGTTATTTTATATGTAGACCAATGGTCCACCGTTTTTCCTGGAACTGGCTCAATTAATTGGGTGCGCTTTGTTTCCAACGCAGGCTAAAAAAAATTAGACACCAAACTTATTGTGCAAACTCATTTAAAGTTTTCGCATCAATTGCAGTATGGGAAGAATGATGGACAACCTCACCGTTCTTTAAAATAATTAGCTGAGGAGATTCATGCTGCACATTCAGCTCCTCTGCAATACGGTTGCTGATTTCTCGGAACGAAATTAAATCAAGCAGATAAACATCAGCTTGCCCATCTTCCAGCGAGAGATTTCCCTCAAATCTTGACTTCACCATTGATGAAATAGAGCACCTTGTACTGTGTTTGAAGATAGCCACCAAACCTGCCGACTTACCCAAAGCAACATCCAGTAAAGAATTCGAATCTAGATCTTTCCATTTGAAAAACTGTGTGCTTTTTCGTTTAAATAAAGGCATATCATTTCGTTTGGGACAAATAAACAACAATAATATCTAAACGTTTAGCAAACATGCGACAGATCCCCTTTTATACATTAGGCTGACCAACATTAAATCGCCCAAAAGCATTGCTACAATTTATTTACAGTTCCTTATCCTCTTCTGTTTCCTCTTCCAGGGTACTCAAATATGCACTAGGGGTCACCCCCATTATTAATTTAAAATGTTTATTGAAGGTAGATTTACTTTTGTATCCAATCATTTCTGCCAAAACTTCAATTTTATAATTGGCATACTCAGATGTTTTTACCATTTGACAAAACAAGTCAATTCTCCTTTGGGTTACGAAACTGCTAAAATTCGTTTGATAATGAGAATTGATCGCCTTTGACAAATACGTTGTGTTAGTATTTAGTAGCTGTGCCAGCCCAGTTAAACTCAGTGATGGATCGCAAAGAATCTCTCTGTCGTTCATAGATGCCTCAATATTCTTAAGAAATGCGGGAGACACACTACTCACTTCCTCCTTATCTGCCACTTCCTCAATTCCCTCTTCACCACTTTTTTCTCCAGCTCTCTGTCGCACAAAAAGCAATAGCACCATCCCACAAATGATGACCACAACACCAACTATCCCAATCACATTAACGCCATCCTTTTCGCCGAGTTCAGCTTGGTTTTGTCCATATTCATTAATTAATCGGTTAATATTTGTTTCAACCAACCTATCTCTTCTGTGTTTAATATCCTTCCTTACATCTGCCAACCCTAATCCATTACACACGTCGATTAAATGATCACTCATTTGAAGAAATAAGTCAACATCTCCTGCAATCAAAACAGAATCCGCCAATTCATTAAACTTATCATACAATGGCAAAAATTTGTTCCCATTGTAATAATGGCAAACCGCTTCAAGAAAATCTAAATTGAATTGACTATATCCGTACCCTACCAATGGCGTAACTTGAATACGGTGAGCACGAAACAAATCCAATTTGCCTTGAAATGCATACAACTCGCAAAAATGAAAGTGCTGCTGCAGCTCGGGCATTGGACCATAATTCATCCCAATATAACTTGCACCCAGTTTTATAAATCGGTACGCCTGATCAAACTCTCTAACAACCGACCTGACTCTGCTCGCTTGATAAAACAACAAGCCAATTAACCTTGCATCCCACTGATTCAGGATAAATGTATCCGCCATCCTCTCCAACTCATAACTCGCGATTCCATAATTTCCTTTGTGCATTTCAATACTGGACTGAATCATTGTAATTCTGAACTTGTCCACGGCATTTGTAGACTTGTACGTCATTTCCAAACATTGTCTTAATTTACTTTCAGCCTGTTCGATAAGTCCCAGACCAAGAAGTATCTGACTTTGCAATAATCTTCCGGTTAACAAACGTGACTCACAATCACATTGAGAAGCATTCTTCTCAATATTCAAGGTAATTTCAAATGCCTTATAATATTTGTGACTAGATAAATACGCGTCCACAAGAAGCGGGGCCACAATAGTATACAGTGAATCATAATGATTTCGAGAACACCCATCAACCATGACTTGATAATATCGAATCAACAATCCGGGCTTTAAAGTTCCCCGATGCGAGGTTACTTTCTTCATGAAGTCGATAATACCTTCTTCACTTGACTCCAGCTGAAGTTTTTTGGACAAGTCATCAAACTCAATATCTGTATAAACTATTGCCGGTTCCACATTGGACTGTCCAACAGTCAAAAACGAACAGAAAACAGAAAACAGGAAGAGAATATAACGAAACACAAATGACAATTTCTTATCAATACCCATAGTTAAGTAGTCAATTCTTCAAATTGAGACACCCGGACATCTGATTCAATAATTTTACAATCAGCAACACCTCAATCTGCTTAGATGTCACAATTTGAGCGGAAAAATAAGTAAATCATTTAAGTAATAACACGTGTTTATTTATCAATTTATTTGTAATACGGAAATTTAGCACCCCAAACCAATAATCCCGACCGTGTGATTATTGGTTTGGGGTGCTAAATTTCCGAAAACAGCTCGGCATCAACGATCAGTTAATTAATAAATCGATTATTAAAAACCTGACCTGACTTAAAACGAAGCAAATCAACCTAAAGCCCCCAAAGAAACATACATGAATTGGTATCCAAACCATAAAGTAACGGCACGCTTACCATTCAAGTTCAAACCCGCATGCTCCGCGACTATAATAGTCCAAAAACTCATAAACAATACCATGGCGTCTAAAAAAAGTAAATCACGGCCTGCAAGTCTGTTGAATAAAAAAACGAGTGTCACAATGGAAGTAATAACCGGAATAATTTTCCAGCGAGCTTTACCGTAAATAATTCCGTCATAGAAGACGAAAATTACATACAGAATAACTCCAACCAGAATCAATATGTCCATCAGTCTACCAATGATTGGAAAGACCGATAGAGTGTGAATTTCCAATACCATTACCTTAATCGCAACCAATAAAGATGCGATGAACGAAGCATGATATTTACTTAAAGTCGATTTGAAAATGAAAATAATAGCCGCTAGCGAAATGAAAAGAACATTAACTTGGTAAGGTAAGATTGCGAAGGAATTGGCGCTAAAACTCCTGTTTGACAAACCAAAAACTATATTTGATAAAACCCATACCAACAACCATCTTGACTCTCGGCTCATGGGTCAATAATAGCAGTATTTTTGGAAAATTTAGACTTGGGAAATTTAGAAATTTGTAAGAGCAAAGTGATCACCTTCCGCATTGTGATAATTTCAATTCAGCACTGAAAACATGGAAAATCAGCCAAAAATATGCTCCAACCAAAAATAGTTGATATCAAACCCTACAACCAACTTGGATTGGCTCTCCTCCTTAACGATCATTGAAGGAAGACTAGGTCCGGCTAATGAGAAAAACCTTTGTAAATCGTCCATAAATAAATAATCACATTTTATATCGAATTTGGAACATAACCTCCAAGCAGCTTGTTCGGCACCTATAAAACAGATTGTAATATGCTCAAAATGTCTATCCTCTTGGGCCACACTAATCTTATATAGCAAATCCTCACAGTGCATACATGAAGTGCTTAGAAAGAAAAAAACTGACTTATTTTCTCCCTGCTCCGCGTAAAACGACTCAGAATATTGCTTAAATGATTCTTGGTCCAAATGAGTAGTTGAAATTTCGAAAAAGCTATACTGTGATAAACCAGCAAAGAAGCTCACAGGAGATAAGCAAATCATGACAACCCACATTACCCAGGACTTGACCCTTCTGCTAGCCCCAAACCAAATCATTGCTGGAGAAACGAGCATCAATAAAACAACAACGAAAAGATGGGCTGTGCTCAAACCTTCGAATCCGAAAATACAGATATCGGTTTTACTTGGAATCAACCAACTACACAGCAAATCAATTACAGATAAGCAAAAAACAAAAATGCAACCTACTCGAATTATCGTTTCCGAACCAATTCGAAAAAGATAAAACACAGCGAGAACAATTTCAAGAAACATTAACACTCTCAACAAAATCGGACCGAGATACCAGCCGAAACCAATCTCAACTAGACGCAAGTCAATTTTGTCGTAGTAAATAGCTTGGAGAGAAAATAAACCGCCCAATAGCAAAGCTAAGGTTGCATTTGTACTGTAATTCCACCCAAGGTTTCTCATTGTTTTAAAGCAGCTTCGGACTGCTCATTTAGTCTAATTTGCCACTTCACTCATAAACTTAATGCGCATCAATCTCAATTCCTCTTCGGTGTAGTCTCCTTCAAATTCTTCAAAGGCCTGATCAATAGAATCTGATTCGGCGTCCTCCATGAAATAATCATAAATCTCTTCTTGAGCATCTTGATCCAATACGTCATTTAGATAATAATCCAAGTCTACCTTGGTACCAGATGCCACGATGCCCTCAATTTCATTAATCAATTCATCTACCTCCTTACCTTGCGCGGAAGCAATATCTTCTAAAGGCAATTTCCTGTCAATATTTTTGATGATATTGACCTTCGATCCTGATTTGTTTACCAAAGTTTTTACTACAAAGTCTTGAGCTCTTTCAATTTGATTTTCATTAACGTAAGTAGCAATAAGCTCTACGAATGGTTTACCGTAACGCAAAGCTTTTCCCTGACCAACGCCAACAATACCCTGTAATTCATCAACCGTAACAGGATACTGAATAGCCATATCAGCCAATGACGGGTCCTGAAAGACGACAAACGGAGGAACTCCTTTTGACTTAGCTATTCTTTTACGCAAGTCATCCATCATTTTGAACAACTTAGGATCCGAAACCGCTCTTCCAACTCTAGGTTCTTCAACCTCATCAATATTCGAATAGTCGTGTTCCTTTACCAACTTCAATGAAAACGGATTCGCCATGAATTCGCGACCTTTTTCCGTAATTTTCAATAAGCCGTAGTTTTCAACATCTTTCGACAACAGCCCTAGAACAATCGACTGCCTAATTGCAGCATTCCACAAAGGAACATCCTCATCTTTTCCGGAACCAAAAACCGCTAAATCATCGTGCTTATACATCTGGCATTCGTTGGTCACCACACCTCTAAGCACATCAACAACATGCTTACTTTTATGACGTTGCTTGACCTCACTAATTACGTTTAGTAATTTTGCGACATAATCCTTGCCTTCAAATTCCTCCTTCGGATTTTTACAATTATCGCACATATCGGAACATCTACCAGAGTCAAATTCCTCACCAAAATAATGCAAGACGTATTTTCGACGGCAAATAGAAGTTTCCGCATAAGAAACCATTTCATGAAGAAGTTGTTTTCCGATTTCTTGTTCTGCAACCGGCTTACCCTGCAAAAATTTCTCTAATTTTTCTATATCCTTGTAACTATAGAACACAACACAACGACCTTCTCCGCCATCTCTACCTGCACGTCCAGTTTCCTGATAATAGCTTTCTAAACTCTTAGGAATATCATGGTGTAAAACAAATCGGACATCTGGTTTATCAATACCCATTCCGAAGGCAATTGTGGCAACAATTACGTCCACATCTTTCATCAAAAACATGTCTTGATATTTGGCACGTGTAGTCCCATCCAAACCAGCGTGATAAGGCAGCGATTTTATACCGTTAACCTTAAGGATTTCTGCAAGTTCCTCTACCTTCTTTCTTGACAGGCAGTAAATTATTCCACTTTGCCCTTCGTATTGTCGGACCAACCGAATAATCTCTTTCTCCACATCCTTTTTCGGTCTTACCTCATAAAAAAGATTCTCTCGGTTAAAGGATGCTTTAAAAACTTTCGAATCTAGCATTCCCAGATTCTTTTTAATGTCATATTGAACTTTTGGCGTGGCCGTTGCGGTAAGCGCAATAATAGGAACCCGTCCAATATTTTCCATCATAGGCTTTAACCTCCTATACTCAGGTCTAAAATCGTGACCCCACTCGGAAATACAATGTGCTTCATCCACTGCAAAAAACGAAATCTGCACTTCTTTGAAAAATTCAATATTCTCCTCCTTATTGAGGGATTCCGGAGCAACATATAATAGTTTGGTTTTGCCTGACCTGACACAATCACGAACGTGTTGTCTCTCGGTTTTAGATAAAGACGAATTTAAAAAGTGGGCAACAACCTCATTATCACTTGCATGCCTAATCATATCTACCTGATTTTTCATCAAGGCGATCAGCGGTGAAATGACAATTGCAGTGCCATCCATCATTAAAGCTGGAAGTTGGTAACACAAAGATTTCCCTCCGCCAGTAGGCATAATAACAAATGAATCATGGCCATCTAATAAATTCTGTATAATTTCTTCTTGCTCTCCCTTAAAGGAACTAAACCCAAAATAGGTTTGAAGTGATTCGCTTAAGGATATTTCGGTAGCCAACATGTGCAGATATGTTTTATTAATTCTTTATTCTCAAACCAATTGCATATTAAATTTAGCATATTTTAATTTTTCATTAGAGCATTTTTTCGACCAAACCAGCGAATATTACAGTCGAATAATAAAATTTGACGTCGGCCGGTATTAACCAACCTCGGATATTTTAAATATTTAATTTCGCTGTTCACATATGAACTCAACAGAATCGGAAAAAGAAATGCCCTTTTTGGGACACCTTGAAGAGCTAAGATGGAGACTAGTAAGATCCGCAGTTGCCATTTCATTAATCGCTATTCTGATTTTCATATTTACAGAACAACTTGTTAATCAGGTTTTTATTGCAATGTCCAAAACAAATTTTCCAACATATCGCTTTTTTTGTTGGGTCTCGAAGAAACTTGGCATGGGAGACACTCTTTGCGCTTCGAAAATTGAACTTTCACTCCAATCGACTGAAATGATGGGACAATTCTCTACCAACATGTATCTAGCACTAATTGGTGGAATAGTTGTTTCCTTTCCGTTTATTTTTCACCAAATGTGGGGGTTCTTGAAGCCTGGTTTAAAGGAACATGAGTTGAAACACTCTAATGGTTTAGTATTTTATGGCTCATTCTTGTTTTTTTCTGGAGTTGCTTTCGGTTACTTTTTAATTTCGCCATTGTGTGTGCAATTTTTTGGAAACTACAAAATGGCAGCAAGCATAGCCAATGACTTCAAAATAAACTCCTACTTATCCATTATTAGTACTTCAACTTTTTTCTGCGGTCTGCTATTCGAACTTCCGGTTATTGCATACATTCTTTCCAAGATTGGAATTATTGACGCTACTTTCCTGAAAAAATATCGACGGCATGCAATCGTTGTCATATTGATTTTGTCCGCCATTATTACGCCACCAGATTTCATTAGCCAGGTAATTGTATCCGTTCCTATATTGATTCTATATGAAATAGCCATTTTCGTATCTAAACGAGCTACTCGCCGGAGAAAATAGCTAAGTTTGCCAAGCAGACAAAAAGAGATGGTTAAACAAATTTTTTACGGTGAAGTTGAAAGGATTGACTTAAAGTATCAACAAGAATTGGCATGTTTCGATCAGCTTCTTAGCTCGCCAAGTACAAAAGCACAATGCAATTTATTTATTTCAAATTCAGTATCTTGCAAAACAATCAGATCAATATCCTATAGAAAATAAAAGTTGACAACAGCATGTTCAATTGTACCTGAAATAACAAGTTTGACCCTTATCTATTATAACCTTACATGATTAATCTTATCTTTTAAATTCTACGAAAAGTGTTGGCGAAAAATTGGTATACGATATTTCCCTCTGTTCTCATGTTTTTACTCATGAGCGGTTCTTCTTTTGGCCAGAAAACTGTGGTCAAAGGCAGGGTAATAGATGCTGTAACCAAGGAAGGAATAGGGTTTTCGACAATCAAATTTCAAGATTCAAAAATTGGCGTCGTAACGGACATTGACGGTTATTATTCAATCGAAACTTATTACGCCACAGACTCTTTGCAAATATCATACATGGGTTATAAGAAGATGACCAAAGGAGTATTGGTAGATAAATCTCAAGAAATCAATTTCGAATTAATTAAAGGACAAGAAGAACTTCCTGAAATAGTAATTAAAGCCAAGAAAAGAGATGATCCTGCATTAGTGCTCTTCAGAAAGATTATCAAGAATAAGAAAATCAATAATCGGATTAAACTTGACGCGTACGAGTACGAAACGTACAACAAAATCGAATTGGACTTAAATAACTGGGGAGATAAGTTCAAAAAGAGGAGGTTTATGAAGTCCCTCGACTTTATCTGGGATCACATTGATAGTCTGGAGACTGGTGAAAAATTCTTGCCAGTTTTCCTTACAGAAACAATTTCAGATTATCATTATAGAAAAGATCCTAGTGGACAAAAGGAAATTGTCAAAGCTTCTAGGATTTCAGGAATTGAAAACGAAAGCATTTCCCAGTTTCTAGGTCAAATGTACCAGAACATTAACATTTACGACAACAACCTTCTGGTGTTTAGTAAAGGCTTTGTTAGCCCCATTTCAGCTTTTGGCAACAATTATTACAGATATTATCTAACCGATAGCGCGAGTATGGACGGATACTGGTGTTATAAGCTGGAATATTACCCTAGAAGAAAGGGTGATCCTTGCTTCAAAGGCGAAATGTGGATTCATGACACGACTTATGCAGTTAAACAACTTGAATGCGAGATAAGTGAGCTTGCGAATATCAATTTTGTTCAGGGGTTAAAGGTTAAGCAAGTTTATGAACAAGTTGAAGATGAGGTTTGGATGCTGAGAAAAGAAAAACTGTTCGTTGACTTCAGTTTAACAGATAATTCCACCGGGTTCTTCGGAAAACGAACTACCACATATAAAGACTTTAAGATCAATCAACCTCGTGACGTAGACTTCTATAAAAGCTTGGAAAACGTAACGGTGTTAAAAGGGGCTAACAAACAATCAGACGATTATTGGGTTAAGAACCGGCATGAAGAACTGGATAAAAATGAAAAAGCGGTCTATCACCTAACGGATACGGTCAAAAATCTTCCCATATTTAAAACTTCCGTTGACATAATTGAAACTATCGTTACTGGCTACAAACTACTAGGTCCATTAAGATTGGGGCCATATTCCTCTTTATATAGCTTTAATATCGTGGAAGGATCTAGATTTAGGCTGGGGCTTCGCACGAACAACTCATTTAGTAACAAATGGCTTTTGGAGGGGCACGGTGCTTATGGGCTTAAAGATAAGCGATGGAAATATGGTGGCGGCGTCACCTACTACTTTAATAAGAAGCCACGAACGTTCCTCGGGGTATGGCTACAAGATGATGTGATGCAACTGGGATCTACCTTCAGTCGACGGAGGAACAGTGACAACCTGTTTAGGTCATTGGCTAATAGAGCTGCAACAAACCGACTGACTCAAATCAATCAAATTCAAGTCTTCTTCAATAAAGAGTGGTTCCACGGCTTTAGCAATATGCTTCAACTAGAAAGGCGAATAATTCATCCTGTGGGAACTCTCAATTTTAATAGACCTATAGACCAAGGCGAATCAGAAGTTATAAACAGTATTCGAGCCACCGAAATCAGCTTAAGCACTCACTTCGCCTGGAAAGAAAGGTTTATTGAAGGCAAATTTAAGAGACGAAGTATTGGAACTACTAAACCTGTCCTGGACCTCACCTACTCATACGGTATCCCCAATTTGCTTGGTGGCCAATACGAATACCATAAACTAGTCTTAAACTATAAACATAAGTTAAGATTAGGGCCCTGGGGTATGGTGGAATACCGAGCGGAAACCGGTAAATATTTTGGCAACCTTCCTTACCCTCTACTGGCAATTCACACAGGAAACGAAACGTACTTTGGTCAGTCTCAAGCATTCAACACCATGAACTTCTTCGAATTTGTTAGCGACCAATACGTCAGCGCAATGGTAACTTATCATATGCATGGGTACATTTTAAATAAAATTCCATTAATTAGAAGGCTAAACCTTCGCGAGGTGGGTGAGATAAAAAGCGTTTATGGCACCCTTAATCCAAAACATCGCGGCAAATTGAACTTGGCAGATCATATGTACGAATTGAAGTACCCATTTGTAGAAGCTTCTATCGGTATTGAAAATATCTTCAAAGTTTTCCGAGTAGACTTCGTTTACCGATTAACACATCGAAACAACCCTAATAGTGACATAATCAAGCCATTAGGAATTGTAATTCAGTTAGCGTTCGACTTCTAATTATGATTTTGCGTACTGATTTAATTAAAAAATCCTACAAAGGACGGGCTGTTGTTAAAGGTGTAAGTGTTGAAGTAAACCAAGGCGAAATTGTTGGCTTATTAGGACCAAATGGAGCTGGAAAGACGACATCCTTTTATATGATTGTAGGTCTGGTCAAACCAGATTTTGGGGCTGTGTATTTAAATGACAAAGAAATCACCAGAGAGGCGATGTACAAAAGATCCCAAATGGGAATAGGATATTTGCCTCAAGAGGTTTCTGTTTTCAGAAAGTTATCAGTCGAAGGGAATATTCGGGCAATTTTGCAAATGACCAAATTGAGCAAAAAGGAACAAGAATATAAATTAGAAGAACTCATAGATGAATTTTCGTTAGGTCACGTTCGCAAAAACCTTGGACAAGCGCTTTCTGGAGGAGAAAAAAGGAGAACAGAAATAGCCCGGGCACTTGCTACCAATCCTAAATTTATTTTGCTTGATGAGCCATTTGCTGGTGTGGACCCAATAGCGGTGGAAGACATTCAACGGATTGTACACCAACTAAAAACAAAAAACATAGGCATTCTTATTACCGACCACAACGTACAAGAAACACTGTCCATTACGGACAGAACCTACCTGCTGTTTGAAGGCAGCATTCTAAAATCTGGAAACGCAGAAGAACTTGCCAATGACGAAACTGTCCGGAAAGTTTATCTCGGGCAGAATTTTGAATTGCGCGAAAAAAAATAAGGGCTTTTACAGTTCTTTGATCTCGAACTTATAGCTTTCCATAATTGCGTTACAAAGCATTTTGGTGCAAGCTTCATCAACTTTATAACTAGCATCTTCCATCGAATCAGCTTGAACTACCAATGATACATGTTTACCAACACGTACATTTTCAATGTCCCCCAATCCAATATTTGACATACTGGCTGTAACTGCTTTCCCTTGAGGATCTAAGAGCGCCTCCAATGGCATGATATCGATATCCGCTTTAAACTTCATCACTTTTTGAAAATATGTTTTTAAACACTGACAAACAGACGTACAAAAGTATAATAATAGAGGTGGAATAATAGATGTTCCCAATTAATAATGAAACCACCACCGACAAAACGGACAATCCTACCATTATATATCGAAGTCTATTAACATGGGGTTCAGTTGAATTAAACTTTAAAGAAAAAAATCGAAACTCAGAGACCATAAATAAAGAAAATACAATTGAACAAATCGCCAGCACCACAGGAACTACAGGTGATGTTTCAAATAACGAGGTGTTAAGAATGGTAGGAATAAAAATCCAGAACATAGCATTGGAGGGAGTTGCCAATCCTATAAAACCAGTTGTTTGACGCTTGTCAATATTGAATTTGGCCAAACGATAGGCCGCAAACGGAATCATTACAAGAACCACAAAATTCCATACCCCTCCACCAGGAAAGGTATCAACCAAATAAAAATGCAATAAAAATGATGGAGCAACTCCAAATGAAACCAAATCTGCTAGCGAATCCAACTGTTTACCCAGTTCTCCAGAAACTTTGAGCAACCTAGCCGCAGTACCATCGAAGAAATCGAAAGTTGCACCAAAAATCACCATCCACGCAGCCAACTCCCATTCACCACGAGTAGAGAGCAGTAATGAAATTACCCCGCAACAAAGATTTGAAAGTGTAATTAGATTGGGCACCTGTTTAATCATAGCGCTAAATTAAAATTATGTTCAAAACATACTGTTTTTGCTTTCCAACAGACAATTTTCAAAACAATTTTGACGTCAACCCAATACTTGGCAAAAACTTTCGTTCACGTTGAGTTATTAATCACCAAAAATTGAAAATTAATCGGTATCGGGTAAGAATACTATATTAGCTATGTATTATGAAAGTTATCTGCCTTATTACATTGATCCTTACTATCGGAAACCTTAACGTTGCCGGACAAAATCTTGCACCAAAATACAGTAATGAATTTCTTTCCATTGGAGTTGGAGCAAGATCATTTGGCATGAGCAACGCAACTGTGGCGTCAATTAATGACGTAACAGCGGGATATTGGAATCCTGCGGGACTAGCCAATATTGATAATGATTATCAAATCGGACTAATGCACTCTGAATACTTTGCCGGTATTGCAAAATATGACTACGGGGCAGGAGCCATTAAATTAGATGATTCGAGTGCACTTGCCGTTTCCATTATTCGATTTGGAGTGGACAACATTCCAAACACTACAGAATTAATCGATAATCAAGGGAATATTGACTACGCAAGAATAACTACGTTCTCCGCTGCCGACTACGCTTTTATTGGATCTTACGCCAGAAAAATTAGCGACGGCCTTCAGGTTGGAGGAAATGCAAAAATTATTTACCGGCAAATTGGTGACTTTGCCAAAGCCTGGGGATTCGGACTGGATATTGGTCTTCAGTATCAAAAGAACAATTGGCAATTTGGCGCAATGGTTAGAGACGTAACCTCAACCTTTAATGCTTGGAGTTATTCGCTAAGCGATGAAATGAAAGAAACATTTCTAGAAACCGGCAACTCACTTCCTGAAAACTCTTTGGAACTAACGCTACCAAAATTCACGAGTGGAGTGGGCATAAATTTTACATTGGGTGATAAAGTTGGAATGCTCGCCGAGGTAAACGCCGAGGGATATACCGACGGAAAAAGAAATGTACTGATCAGAACTTCACCAATTAGTTTTGATTTGAGAGGGGGGGTAGAATTCAATTACAAAAAATTCATCTTTGTTAGAGGTGGATTGGGTAATTTTCAATTTGTAAAGTCCTTTACCGGAAAAGAAGCCTTGACAGTTCAGCCCAATATCGGATTAGGATTAAAAATTAGAGCTTTGTCTATCGATTACGCATTAACTGACATTGGTGACGCTTCCGCCGCGCTTTATTCAAATGTATTCTCCTTAAGGATAGATATCAACAAACCAAAACGATAAGTTCGAATGGAACCCTTAAATTAGGGTAATGAATTTGAAGTCCCTATCCTACCTACTACTACTTCCGCTACACCTTCTTGGACAATTCGGAAACGATTGGATAAACTACAATCAAGAGTACTTTCAATTGCCGGTTTATCAAACAGGAGTCTATAGGATCTCTTATGATGAAATTAAGGCTTTGGGGGTAAATATTAATTCCATTGATCCTAGAAATATTCAGGTTTTTGGCCGTGAAGCTCAACAACCTCTTTATATCTTCGGAGAAAGTGACGGTAGCCTAAATCAAGGAGATTTCATAGAATTCTACGCCGAAAAAAATGACGGCTGGTTGGACTCCCTTCTTTATGAAGAACCCAGTAAAATGGGCAATGCACATTTTAGCTTATTCAATGATACGATATACTACTACTTAACATTCGCTTCAACTCCCGGCCAGCGAATGACACAAGGCAATAGCGACAATGTTGAAGATTTTAACCCAATCCCATATCTGTGGGTTAAAGAAATAAAGCCTTTCCACGAATATTATCAGCAAGGCGTATTGGCTGACGGACTTTCAAGTTCAAAATACTCATCCGGAGAAGGCTGGTGTTCTAGAGATTACTCTATTTCATCGGTGCACCGATTCGGCGCTTTTGATGTTTCAAAAGCCTACATAGGCTCCAATCAACCTTTAGCAACTATGAAAATTAGAGTATCCGGTGGATCAGATCCTCCATACTCCCCAGCCCTCGGAGGAAATCATCATGCTCAATTATTAATAAACGCAGTTGGCGCCAAAGACACAATATTCAAAGGTTACGATATCGTGGAATTGGCTGCATCCTTTGGCCCTCCTTTCGATTATCAGAATACTGGAATTTGCTATGGAAAAGCAGTGCAATTAAATGATTTAGGGCTGATTACAGATAAACAGCATTTGCATTTTGTGACACTTGATTACCCGAGAAAACCTGATCTGGACGGAGATTCAGAATTACAATTTTATCTCGAGGCTAGCGCTGTCAATGCAACAAGAGTGGACGTCCAAGATTTTTCAGGATCGGAACCAATTCTATACAATGTAGTAGGCCATAGAATAACGGGCAAGGCAACGTCGAATGTCCTCTCATTCCTTGTTCCAACTACCCTCGACCAAACAACAAATTGTTTCTTATTTGATGCTGCCAAGGCTAAGTCATTTGATCGTATTCACCCTGTAAATGGCAACGGAAAATTTATAGATTTCAGCCAACAACAAGTTGATTCTGCTTACCTGATAATCACTCACGAGAAATTGCTGAGTTCTTCTGCAGAATACGCTAATTACCGAAGCTCTCCGGAAGGAGGCCAACACAACACACTAACCGTTAACATAGAGCAATTGTACCACCAATTTGGTGGAGGAATTCCTAAAAACGAACTGGCCATCCAACGCTTTGCCAACTATACTTTAAACAAGTGGTCTCGTCCTCCTCAATACTTATTTTTGATTGGAAAAGGAATTCGATCTGCTACGGAATCAAACAACGGAACCTGGCACGGAACGAGACTAGATACATCCGCATACGAAAATTCATTAGTTCCTTCTTTTGGATATCCTCCAAGTGATTACATGCTATCTTCCGGACTGTTGGATCAAAAATCGTTGACCCCGCTCATAGCTACTGGACGGTTAGCAGCTCAAACCAACGAACAAGTACGCGATTATTTGGACAAGATAAAAACCTACGAAATCAATCAAATTTCTACTATCCCCTATAATATTGCCGACAAGCTTTGGCAAAAAACCATTTTACATTTTGGAGGAGGTGCCAATCAAAATGAACAAGAACGATTTGAATCCTATCTAGAAGAATTTGAGACGATCGCAGCCGACACCTCCTTCGGCGCCATGGTACACACTTATCTCAAAACGTCCTCTGCGCCATTTGACCCAATTGATTTTAACCAAATTAACAAACATTTGCAGGATGGTGTATCAATAATAACCCTGTTCGGCCATGCTTCATTATCAGGATTTGATCAAAATCTAGATGTTCCCAGCAACTGGAAAAATGAGGGCAAATATCCTTTCGTTATCGGAAATGGCTGCTATTCGGGAAACATTTTTGAGAATTCTGATTTAAGTTTGAGCGAAGATTTTGTAATTCTTCCAAAAGGAGGTGCTATTGGATTCTTAGCCAATGTTAAACTAGGATATGAGCTACCACTTTACCAATTCACTTCTAGGTTTTATCAGCAATTTTCAAGTAAAAGTTATGGAGAATCAATAGGTAAGAATATTCGAAATACAATCGAATCAATTACAACACCATACCAAAACTCGCAAGTACCGGTGGAATTGGAAAGCACTTTGCTTGGCATGATATTGCACGGAGACCCTGCTCTGAAAATTAACTCCCATTCACGACCGGAATATGTTCTAGAAAGCTCTACAATATTTATAAAACCTCAAAATATCACCTTAGATGCAGACAGTATTACGGTAGGAATAGTGCCACACAATTTGGGACGTGCTACTAATAATACAATTCCTTTGGAGGTAATTCGTACAAAACCATCTGGAGAAGAAACTACAATTGCCAAAAGTGTTTCCAAGCTGCTCAACCACGACACCCTATATGTAAAAATACCAGCGGACCATACTGGTTCTAGAGGCGTTAATAAAATTACAGCCAAAATTGATATCCCTTCCGCTGTACCAGAGCAACAGGATGAATTCTTTAACAACCAAACGACAAAATCCTTTGTAGTAAACGGTATTGGCTTTTCACCTATTTATCCCTACAATTTCGCCATAATTGGCCACGATTCTGTCCAACTAAAAATTTCGACTCTAAATCCATTTCAGGACTCCAATACCTATGTATTTCAAATTGATAGCACTGATAAATTCAATTCACCAATGCTTCGAGAACAAGTGGTAGTAGGCGGAGGCGGAGTGGTTAGCACTAGTCAAAACAAATGGATGAATGCTTCCAATCAATTACCTGATCCATTAACGCTTGAAGATAGCACGGTTTATTTTTGGCGCGTATCCATTGACAGTAACGCAAAAAATTGGGAAGAGCGATCATTCCATTACATCCCGGGTAAATGGGGATGGAGTCAAGCTCATTTTCAACAATTTAAACAAAATAGCTTTATACGGGCCAAGCACAATGCCAACATCGGAAAATTTGAATTGTCAAGCGACGTTTACAAAATTTCGGCATTTACCAATTCCCACCCTTGGAACCACGGAAGTTCAGGAGAGATTAAATGGCTTATCGGCTCTGATCTTCAAGACTACGGAACAAGTACGGGTAAAGCCCCTGCAATTATGATTGCCGTTGTTGACCCCGTTTCCTTAGAAGGTTGGCAGACTGGGCTAATCGAAAACGTTAATGGTATTGAGGACACGGTCCACTTACCAACAGAAAAAGCCATGAACAGCCTAAACATTTGGGGTGCTGGTAAACATAGAGACCGACCAGATAAATATTTCATGTATCGTATTTCTAATCCAGGGGATTTTGCAGCCTTAGAAAACGCCCTAAAGAATGTTATTCCGGTTGGCCATTATGTTATCATATACTCCTTTAATGGTGCCGATTATGGACAATGGCAAACTACATACCCTCAAATATTTGATGTATTCCAAAGTCTTGGAGCGAAAGATATATCTCCTTCTCAACCAGCAGATGATTTTATCCTGTTTTATCAAAATGGGAATATTGCATCTTTTCAAGAAAAACACACGGGCCCACTTTCTCAAAACATAAACGAAGAAATTAGCCTTTCGGCTGATTTGACCGGAGTAACCACCGGAATTATGACCACGCCAACTATTGGTCCAGCAAAAACATGGAACAGCATTCATTGGAAGCAGCATTCTGCCGACCACACAGATACAGTCCAACTCCAAATTTTGGGCATAAGTCAACAAGGGGCAGAAAAGGTTTTGTTTGACACAGTTTTTACCCCAAATGACTCTTTAATTAATCTTGATCAACTCGTTGACGCAAATGTTTACCCTCAGATAAAATGCAGGGCTTTAATGGAAGATCAAGTATTTGGAACTCCCGCCCAAATTAAAAAATGGCAAATCCTGTTCACCCCAATTCCTGAATTTGCATTGAATCCTCAAGCGAGCTTTTACTACAACGGACCGAAAATACAACAGGGAGCAACGGCCAGCCTGGCGATTGCGGTAGAAAATATCAGCGACTTTGATGCCGATAGTATCTTGATCAAATATTGGTTGGAAAATAAACTAGTTGGAGAATCCATAATTGACTACCCAAAACAGGCTCCCCTGAAAGCTAATGGAGTAATATTAGACACGATTAATATCAACACCAAATCACTTGCTGGTCATCATTCGTTATGGATGGAGGCCAATCCAATAATCGAAGTAAACCAAAGTGACCAGCCGGAACAGTATCATTTCAATAATTTTGGACACCTAAAGCTGCAAGTAAATCCGGATGCTGCCAACCCAATTTTAGATGTGGCATTTGATGGATTTCGGATTATGAATGGTGAATTGGTTTCTGCGAAGCCTTTAATAACTGTTAGCCTACTGGACGAAAATCCACATTTGCTTCTCAACAAAGACTCAGACACTACTCACCTCACCCTTTCTATTCGTAAACCAAACTCATTTGTATTTCAGCGAATTCCGTATCGTGGCAATAACGGACGGATAATAATGAATTGGATTCCTGCAAGCCCCGCGGAAAACAAATTTTCAGTGGAGTACCCAGCCACCTTTGATGACGATGGAATTTACACTTTAAAGGTTCAAGGGCATGATAAAAGTTTTAACGAATCCGGCGATTTTGACTATGAAGTAGACTTTGAGGTGATTAATAAATCAACAATCACTCACCTTGTGAATTACCCTAACCCATTTTCTACGCGCACTCAATTTGTGTTTACGTTAACCGGTTCTGAAATCCCAACTTCAATTCGCATTCAAATTTTAACAGTTTCTGGTAAAGTAGTTCGAGAAATTTCGGAAAAAGAGCTGGGCCCAATAAAAATTGGCCACAACCGCACCGAGTTTCATTGGGATGGTAGGGATCAATTTGGAGATCGACTAGCAAACGGGATTTATTTGTACAGGGTATTATCACAAATTTCCGGTAAAAACGTAGAACATCGCCAAAGCAAAGCAGATCTATTCTTTCAACATTCGTTTGGTAAAATGTACCTGATTCGGTAAAAACTAAACCTTATTGAAAAGAAAAATAGCAGGTTAAATAACCTGCTATTCCAAAAGCATTCAATGTATATGAAAGAACAATATACAGTATAAACCAACTAGATTAGTCGCTTAATTTCCTACGATTGCCTCCTTAATAAGTGATTCCAATTCTTCCATGAGCTCAGGGTTATCTCCAAGCAGCGTTTTAACAGCATCCCTGCCCTGTCCTAGCTTTGTTTCTCCATAACTAAACCAAGACCCACTCTTTTTCACAATATTATGTTCAACGGCAAGATCCAGCACTTCACCAACCTTAGAAATTCCCTTCCCGTACATTATGTCAAACTCCGCTTTCTGAAATGGAGGTGCAACTTTGTTCTTGACAATCTTTACCCTAGTTCGGTTACCGATTACATTTTCTCCATCCTTAATCGCACTAGCTCTTCGGATGTCTATTCGAATAGAAGAATAAAACTTCAACGCGTTTCCACCTGTAGTTGTTTCCGGATTACCGAACATGACACCAATTTTTTCCCGAAGCTGGTTGATAAAAATGCAACAGCATCCCGCTTTATTTATCGATCCGGTCAATTTTCTCAACGCCTTGGACATCAATCGGGCTTGTAAGCCCATTTGAGAATCCCCCATTTCACCTTCAATCTCCGCCTGAGGAGTTAAGGCTGCTACGGAGTCTATAATTAACAAATCAATAGCTCCTGAACGAATCAAGTTATCAGCAATTTCCAATGCCTGCTCACCATTATCTGGTTGCGAAATCAGCAAATTTTCAACATCTACCCCCAAGTTTTGAGCGTAAAACTGGTCGAAAGCATGCTCTGCATCCACAATAGCTGCAATACCTCCTTGCTTCTGGACTTCAGCAATTGCATGAATTGCAAGAGTTGTTTTACCTGAAGATTCTGGACCAAAAATTTCGACAATTCTACCTTTTGGCAAACCGCCTACTCCTAAAGCTAAATCGAGGGTCAATGATCCGGTAGGAATCACCTCAACTTGTTCAATAGCTCCGTCTCCAAGGCGCATTACCGTTCCTCTTCCGAAGTTCTTATCAATCCTATCAATCGTTGCTTGTAACGCCTTTAATTTGTCCTTGTTTACTTCAGTTTCCATTTTCTACTTTTAAACATGGGTTAAACTTATCTTTTAACATCGTAATCTAAATACAATCTAATTGGAGTTCTTCCAAAATTTGCTCGGTATGGCTTTTTGTCTTCACCTTCGAAATAATTTTCTCGATATTGCCTCGTTCATTAACAATGAAGGTGATTCGATGAATCCCATCAAAAGTCTTTCCCATGAACTTCTTTTGTCCCCAAACGCCGTAATCCTGAATCATCTTTTTATCCACATCTGCCAAAAGTTGAAACGGCAAATTGAAAGTGCTAATAAATTTCTGATGTCGTTTTTCTGTGTCAGCACTTACACCAACAATTTCAAATCCCAATTGTTGAAGTTCCTCATAATTATCTCGCAGATTACATGACTCAACCGTACAACCAGGGGTTAAATCTTTCGGATAGAAATAAATGATAAGTTTTTTTCCTTCAAAATCAGCTAGGCTAACTTCAACTCCACTTTCATTCTTCACGTTAAAGTCTGGAGCTTTGTCGCCCTCCTTCAAATGTGTCATCAGTTACGTTTTAGTGCAACCAAAGTACAACAATAGATGAAGAATTTTCGAGCCAAATAAGATCAAATTATGAACATAATTTGACCGGGTGTTTACAAGATCTCTTCAATAATTTTTTCTACAGAATACCCCTCCGCTTCTGCCATATAGTTTCGAACAACTCGATGTCTCAATATTGGTTCTGCAACAGCCCTAACATTTTCAATATCTGGCGAGTACTTTCCATTTATTGCAGCATGACACTTTGCACCAATAATAAGATATTGAGAAGCTCTAGGCCCAGCACCCCATGATAAAAACTTTTTTACCAATTCGGGAGCCTGATCAGAAGCTCCTCTGGTTTTGCCAACTAACCTAACCGCATACTCCACCACATTATCCACTACAGGCATTTTTCTAATAAGATTCTGAAAAAATACAATTTGTTCGGAATTCAATATGTTCTCCACTTTAGTCTGAACATTAGAAGTTGTGTTTTTCACAATTTCCACCTCCTCTACATAAGCGGGGTAATCGACCCAAACATTAAACATGAATCTATCTAATTGTGCTTCAGGTAAAGGGTAGGTTCCTTCTTGTTCTATTGGATTCTGTGTAGCCAAAACAAAAAATGGCTTGTCTAATTGATGAGTTTCTCCGGACACAGTTACCGCTCGCTCCTGCATAGATTCTAATAATGCAGATTGAGTCTTGGGAGGTGTTCTGTTAATCTCGTCTGCCAAAATTATATTCGAAAAAAGCGGCCCTTTGATAAACTTAAAGTTTCTACTTTCATCAAGAATTTCGCTTCCCACGATATCCGATGGCATCAAATCGGGAGTGAACTGAATTCTACTAAAACTCAATCCCAGCGCATCCGCAATAGTATTAACCAACAAAGTTTTAGCAAGGCCAGGAACCCCAACCAACAAGCAATGTCCTTTGCTGAAAATTGAAATCAAAACCTGCTCCACAACATCTTCCTGTCCGACAATTACTTTTGCAATTTCTGTCTTTAGATTGTTATACTTCTGAACAAAATGATCTAATGCTTCCGAGTCTGAGTTAAATTTCATTAAAGTTCAATTAAATTTTGTTTTGAAAGTAAGAAATTCCCTAATTCGAAACCCAATCAAATTCATAATCGCAACTACGATACTCATCATTTATTCGAACGTACGTACTTGCCTTTTTCCGATTAACCCACTGTTTAATTGCTTCTCCCTGTCTTTCTTGTTTAGCGATATTCTGAATCATGAAGTAGTCATCATCAAGATTTGCCTTATGTGGTTTGGTACGGGTAAGGAGCTTTACAATCCTATACGCTTCGGCACCACCCTTTTCTTTAAAGTAATTGGGTTTAGAAACATCTCCAACCTCCAATGGATCTATAGCCGGAAACAACTGTGGATCCAACTCATTCATTGAAATTCTGGACTCCCCTGTGTTTACATTATAAAATACGCCATTTCCATTTTTAGTATCCTCATCCATTGAGTACTTTGCAACGGCCTGCTCAAACGTATACTTTCCTGTTGATATTTCATTTAAAACAGTATCCAATTTAGTTTTGCACGCCATTAACTCTTTAATACCAACTTTTGGGACCTTCAAAATATGCCTTCCTCTATACCTTTCTCCTCGCCTTTCATACAACTCTAGAATATGAAATCCATACTCAGTTTCAAACACTTCCGAAATGCTTCCCTTCTGCATAACGAATGCCACTGCATCAAACTCTGGGACAAATGTTCCTCTACTGACCCAATCAAATTCACCGCCCCTAGCCTTACTTCCTGGGTCGTCAGAACCAGTTAATGCTTCAGTAGCGAAAAACTTTTTACCTTCTACAATATCTTGTCTTATTTGATTAAGTTTGTTTTTGGTTTCATTTTTTTCATTGACACCAATTTCAGGCTTGATTACAATCTGTGCTATTTCAACCTGAGAATTCACAAGCGGCAGACTATCTTTTGGAATCTTTTTGTAAAATTCTTCAACATCGCGTGGAGTAACTTGAACCTCTGCTGTAATTTTCTGTCTCATCCGATCCGCGAGTAATTTATCTCTAATCACATCCTTAAATTCCTCCTTAATTTCAAGAATAGATTTTGAATAGAACTTTTCAAGTTCTTCTCTACCCCCGATTTGCATTTCAAAATAACGGAGTCGATTTTCCAATTCGGCCTCAACCTCGTTGTCAGAAACCTCTATACTATCAATTTCCGCTTGATTGGTCAACAACCCTTGAAAATACAAGTCCTCCAAAATCTGACATTCAGACTTTGAATTCATATTGACCCCTTGTTGAATCAATTGAATACGCTGCTGTTCATATTCCGATTTCAAAACAATGCTATTACCTAATACGGCTATGACCCCGTCCACAACCTCACCCTGTTGCCCAAAGCCAATCGACAACCACAACACACTTAATAGCATCAACTTAAATCTTCTCAATTTTCCCTGCATCTATTGCTTCTTTAACTAATTCCGTTCTGAGTCTCGTCCGAAGACTTCTAGCATCTATGTTGCTTAAAATAACTTTAATCTTTTCCTTCTCAAATTCAATTGGCGAGGTAGTATTCTTAGAACGATAGTCCAAAATGTTCACGAAATACACATTTGAACTATCCTGAAACGCGAATTTCCCTTTTCTCTTAATGAAATCATTCATCCGAACTCCTTTCCAAGGGATATTCTCCAACAAATCAGACGCGTAAGTCCAAGACTCCATACCAAAATAATAATCTTCTCCATACATATTCGCATAAGCTTCCAACTGACTTCTGTCTTCATCCGATCTAATTAGATACCATTGCCAAACCTTACCAAGGTCTTGCGCAGTCTTTTTCACCTTCAAATAAACGGCTTTCACAATATCGTATCTAAGTCTAAACTCTTTTTTGTGTTTTTCGTAATACTCCTGGACTCTCTTCATGTTTACATTAGTATCGAGTTTCTGCTGCATAAACAACTTCTCGTACTCATAAATAATCAAGGATCTTTTGTATTCTGCTAGCTGTCTTTCAATATTCTTACTGTCCTCCGGTAAAACTTCTAAGGCCTTTTGGTATAACACCTCTTCTCTAACCCAAGAATTAATATAGTCAGAGTACAATCTATTGGTGTCAATCGTATCGGAAGAATCGCCAATTGCGACTTGCACATCATCAAGAAATAAGGTCGAAGTACCTACACTTGCTACCTTGATTCGTTCAAGGTAGCCACTTTCGACAAGACAACCAGATAGCAACGTACCAAATAGAAACCAAAAAATTATCCCGACCTTAGTCGGGATAATCCAAATATTCCTTTGTTGTAATTTCAATTTCTATTGAATAGAGTAAAGCACTTCTTTGTTAATTTCCACAGGAAACTTATTCCTTAAACTATCAATCCATTTACTCTCCAATTCCTCTTGGTAACCGGCAATAACAAGACCTCTTGCCTCATCCAATTTTTTCACAGATGGCTTAATGATCTCCTTAACGTTTACAATCACATATTGACCGTTATCTAACTTTACAGGTGAATTTAATCCCAACTTAAACTTATTCTTAGATAATACTTCGTGATCTTCAACCACTAACGTATCCGATTCTAACTCCACATTAAGCTGAGATTTTTCATTAATTCGAGCTTGTAGCTTATCTGGAGCCTCAGAGCCCTTCTTTAAAGACTTGAACACTAACTTAGAAATAGATTTGTCTTTACAAGTGTAAACATCAGCATTCATTCTTTCTGGCCATTGAAATTTGTTGGTATTTGACGAATAAAAAGACGCTAAACCAGAGGAATCGATGGTGGCCTTGGTCCACACCTTTTTATCTGTTAATTCAAATAACAGAATACCATCTCTATACTCTTTCATCAAATCTTTGAACTTAGGATATTTGTTTTCTAGATTTGACTTTTCATAATGCATCACCTTGCCATCAGCGAATTTATTGAACACATCCATGGTCATTTCCTCAGGATTTTTCTTCGGCCCTCTCAATCTACCTTGCATTGCAGCAAGATGCTGGGCAAATTCATCGACAGAGACACTTTGATCTGCAAAACTAAATAACTCTCCTTTGACCTTGTTGAGTACTATTTCCTTAGTCCAACTACCGGTCAAGAATGATTCATCAACAAGGTGAATCAAGTTGTTCAACTTATCCCGGTCTACCTTAAAGTTATACTCTTTCTTCAAGGACTGTACAAATGATTGTTGCAACATAACCGATCTAGAGTCCTTAGCAATTCGCTGCTTTATTGTACCCTTTGCCTCATCCAAAGTTCCAAGCGGTTTCTTTTCAAGCCTTTTGGCTATGTGCCACCCAAATCTAGTTTTAAATGGCTTTGTATAGGCCCCATCTGCCGCAAGAGCAAAAACAGCCTCATCAAAAACGGGGTCCATATCACCAACAGAAAACCAATTTAACTTTCCGCCTTTCCTACCAGAAACTTTGTCGTCCGAATACTTTTCTGCTAGTTCCTCAAATGAATCACCTTGTTCAAGTAACTGATATATTTCATCAATTTTGGCCTTAGAACCATCCTTTACTTCACCTTCTGGTGGACGTATCATAATGTGAGCGGCCAACATTTTACCTCTTGCCTTCCGTTTTCCAGTTAGCTTTACTATGTGATATCCAAATTTGGTTCTCACTGGCTGAGAAACTTCGTTCAAGCCCAAGCTATACACGGCAGTCTCAAACGGATATACCATCTTAAACCCAGTAAACCAACCCAAGTCTCCTTTGTTATCTTTTACCGAAGGATCTTCAGAACCGTTTTCGCCACTAGCGACAGCAGCAAAATCTCCAGTCTTCACAATTTCATTTCTTAACGTCTGAATTTTTTTGAACGCCTTCATCGTATCAGAAGGCGACGATCCATCCTTACACATTACCAGAACATGACTAGCCCGAACCTCCCACTTTAATCTATCATAAGCTTCATTAATAAACCCTTCATTCATCTTCTCGTCAATTAGGTAAGGACGAGCCAGTTGCTCACGATATCCTTTTAACTCTCTGACAAATTTCGGTACTGTGTCTAAACCTAATTCTTCGGCTTCCGTGACCTTCAATTTGAACTTCACAAACAACTCCATGTATTCGTCCAATGAAGCTTGATCTACTTTAGGATCCTTATTATTCTTTTTATAAATGTTCTCGAATTCCCGCTTGCTAACAGGATTACCATTTACTTTCATTATCACTTGATTCTGAGCGAAAACTTGCCCACTTGCAATAACAGCAAACGCCAATAAATTGCATAGAAATCGGCTATTCATAATTTAGTTTATTACTTAATACTATAGTTTGGTGCCTCCCTCGTAATGGTAACATCATGAGGATGACTTTCTTTTACTCCTGCGTTAGTAACTCTCACAAACTGTGCCTTATGTAATTCTTTTATGGTTTTTGCGCCACAATAACCCATACCAGCCTTCACTCCTCCAACCAGCTGATACATAATCTCTTTAAGATTCCCTTTAAATGGAACTCGACCAGAAATTCCTTCTGGCACCAACTTTTTCACGTCATCTTCATAACCTTGAAAATATCGATCTTTTGATCCCTTTTGCATTGCTTCAAGCGACCCCATACCACGATAAGTCTTAAATTTTCTTCCTTGAAATATTACTGTCTCGCCTGGTGATTCCTCAACACCAGCAAACATAGAACCTAACATTACTGTACTTGCACCTCCGGCGATCGCCTTTGCAATATCACCACTATAGCGCAAACCTCCATCTGCAATCAAAGGGACCCCAGTACCTTCAAGGGCCTGCGCCACATCCATTACAGCAGTAAGTTGTGGTACACCCACTCCAGCAATAATTCGCGTAGTACATATTGAACCTGGGCCAATACCTACCTTCACGGCATCTGCTCCGTGATCAATAAGAACTTTTGCTGCTTCACCTGTTGCAATATTTCCAACAACAACATCAACATTGGAAAACTTCGCTTTTATTTCCTTAAGCTTAGCTCGGACATCAATATGGTGTCCATGAGCCGTGTCAATTACTAAAGCATCAACCCCCGCGTTCACTAATGCTTCCGCCCTTTCTGTTGCATTTCCTGAAACCCCGATCGCCGCTGCTACGCGCAAACGACCAAAACCATCTTTGCACGAACTAGGATGCTCCTTGACCTTAATTATGTCCTTAAAAGTCAATAGCCCCACAAGTTTATTGCTTCTATCAACCACTGGCAACTTTTCAATCTTGTGCTGCTGAAGAATTTTTTCCGCTTCTTTCAAATCAACTCCCTCGCCAGTCGTAACAAGATTTTCCGAAGTCATAACTTCCTCAATCGGTCGGCTCATTTTTCGTTCGAAACGTAAATCTCGATTGGTGACAATTCCAGACAAATTTCTCTGAGCGTCAATTACAGGAATCCCACCAATTTTGTTCTCCTTCATCAACTGCAACGCATCACCAACTGTGGCGCCGTTGTTCAAAGTAACTGGGTCCTGAATCATTCCACTTTCAGACCTTTTAACTTTTCTTACTTCCGCTGCCTGCGCCTCAACAGTCATATTCTTATGAATAACACCAATCCCACCCTGCTGAGCAATAGCTATTGCTAACGCGCTTTCCGTTACCGTATCCATTGCAGCAGAAACTATCGGTGTGTTTAACCGAATGTTTTTTGTGAAATTGGTCGATAAGTTTACCGATTTAGGTAATACTTCGGAATGTGCAGGAATTAGCAGAACATCATCATAAGTTAACCCCTCTTTTACGATCTTAGTATTTGATCCAAGCATCAAGAATATCCCTCCTAATTTTGAAATTCAATTCGTGCAAATGTAATAAATATACACGGTTCTAATACCACTAACAGAAGAGATATCGAATAGCAAAAAAAACCCACACAACTAAAGATTTAAATAAACCTCAAAAAAACACGAATGAGAACGCAATTTCGGGTCTGTAATCCGCCCGGACCAAGGTCAGCGGCACGCCATTGCCAAAACAATTTAGCTCCCAATTAAATTACTGTTAGGTTTACCAAATGTGTCGTGTGGGCCGATGTCTACACATCTAGGACGATTTATAGCCCGTAGCTATTCGATCCATTCCACAAAATTACCCCAATAATTGAGCAATTCAAACCATGTAGAACATTTTATATTTTTACCTCCGATGCAAAACTTAATGGATTATACGAGTGATTACGACCGCTCGATGGGAAGGACAATTATTACCCTAAACAAAGGAGAACTTGCTACCGAAATGGAAGTTCGAGAGGACCACTTGAGTATTGTAAAAAGTTGTCATGGCGGCGTCATTGCCGGAATGATGGATGCGCTTCTCGGAACTACGGCTTTAACTCTAGTAAAAGAAAAAGGATGGTTCGTTTCTACTATTGAATTCAAAATAAATTATTACAAACCTGTAGCATTAAATCAAACACTCGTAGGAACCGGTGAAGTTGACTTTGAAGGTAAGAACATTATTGCGACTATAGGAGCAATTAGAATAAAGGATACAGACGAAATTGCTGCTAGAGGCTTAGGAACGTTTAAAATATTTAGACCGAAATAAGTGTTAACAATTCTAGATCAAAACCTGTGCTAGCTGCTATTGATGATGATAAAAAATGAACTCAGAAAAACATATTTAAGCAAGCGAAGAGCTTTGAATTCAGAGCAAATTGCCGACGGATCGTCAAGAATAGTTAATTCGTTCGAGAGATTTTGTGGATTTGAAAATCAAATCATACACTGCTTTATTTCCATTCAAAAGAATAGTGAAATAGATACTTCCATTTTCATTGCAAAAGCACTCTCCAGTGCAACCTGTAAAATGGCAGTTCCGGTTGTAATTCCGGACACAAACGAATTTAAATCCATAGAAATAAACAAGACCACCGAGTATCATACATCAGCAATGGGAATTTGCGAGCCTGTAACTGGAACGATACTAGCCCCTACAGAATTTACTGTAGTGGTGGTACCCCTGTTAGTTTGCGATCAAAATGGCCAACGCATCGGGTATGGAGGGGGCTATTATGACCGCTTTCTTGCCAAAACTAGTACAATCTGCAAAAAGGTTGGAATAAGTTTCTTTGAGCCAATTGAGAACAACTGGAAAACTTCCCCACACGACCAACCGATAGATTTGCTAATCACCCCAAAACAAGTAACTTATTTTCGGTAAAGTAATGCAACTATTGAACATTTTGCTGTTTATAGAATTTGATGCGTACCAAGAATTGCAGGTTGCAATTTCCGTATGATTGCATCAGAGAATCATGAGATTTGCGAATTTAATAACGACAAGCACAATCATTTTCATCGGAACCTCTTTGTTTGCGCAAAACAAAAAGATAGACGAATTAGAAGCCCTCTTTGATCAAAAAAGGTTTGGAACGGTGGTGAGAAAAGCTGAGCGCATGCTACTTTCTGCGGACTACCAAAACAATAGTATAGTTCATTACTTCTCTTGTTTATCTAAATTTGAACTTGGACGTATAAAGCAAACCCCGAAACGATTTCGCCAGTTCAATACGCAAAGGACTATTCGTGATCTTCTAGACTTTCCTGTCTCCAATAACCTTGCACTGTGCAACTATTACAGTTATAGCAATAATTTTCGCCTTTTAGCGGCTCAACAAGTTATAGAACTTAGTCAAATCCAAGACAATCAATCATCTATTGAACTTTTACTGGGACTAAATAGGTACTTTGGAACCGCAGATTCATTACAAAATATGAACTTTTCAATTGATTCGGAAGCGAACCCCTTGACAACTGAAAATCAACATAATTACAATAGCTCGGACCTTGAAAATGCAAATTCTGTAAACCCAACTCGCTCCAAAATCATCAAAACGGCCAAAAATCTGAAAGGAATAACCTACGTTTATGGTGGAACCACCGTAAAGGGATTCGATTGTTCAGGATTTAGTCAATTTGTATTCAACAAAAATCAAATTCGAATACCCAGAACCGCCAGCGAGCAAGCTAAATCTGTAAAAAAAATCAAGTTAAAAAAAGCACAACAAGGTGATTTAGTGTTTTTTGGCCCAAACAATATAAAAATCACTCACGTCGGAATTGTTATTTCAAAAGAGGGAGAGCCATTAGCTATGTTGCACTCCTCGTCTAGTCGAGGAGTAATGAAAACTGTTATTAAAGAAGATCCGTACTGGAGGGCCAGGATTCTCTTTGCTGGTCAAGTAATAAATTAGAAATCATGATAAAACCAATCACCCTAATAGCAACTTGCCTAATGGTTGCATGTTCCCCTTCCGACAAAAACCCCAACGAAAGCAAGCCTTCAAATGTGTTATTTCTTGCTTCCCAATTAGCCCCCAATAACGGTAAAATATACCAGCCAATGTTCAATGAAAAAAATACTATAATCGACCTTTTTGGCTTTTGCTTGTGATCAATTAATATCCTACATTCGTAAATAGGAAAACCCACTAAACATGAATTTTTACATCAACCAATCAGTAAATGAAAGAAATAATCAGCCTCCGACTTACTTTTGTACGCTTTTCGATGTAGACTTTTAAAGTGTGAACATGTCCATCTAATAATTTAAAATATTCTTTCAATCCTCATTTCCCAAATGAAATACATCATAATCCTAATATTAAGTATCGTCACTTTAGGAACTGTTTATTTATCAATTTGAGACCTTTGCGCATAAAGTAGTTTCAGATTGTTGATTAAGTTCTGTTGTTGGTTGATTTTTCATTCTATACATCCTTTATATTGTTGCTGATAAATGAGTTACAAACAGACCAATATATCTCAGATGAGTTTTGCCAGTTACGATGTTGATCGACGCACGTCGAAGAATAAGTTTTTCAAGGAGATAGACACTTTAATCGATTGGTTACCGATCGAGAAGGAGTTAAAAAAGGTAGTTCGTTCGGGAAAAAAGGATTGTATGCCTTCTTGTAGGCTTCCCCTTTTTAGTACAGTTCTAAATTAGAGAATATTCATTTATGTTTTCGAGACCTTTGCACATAAAGTAGTTTGAGATTGTTGATTAAGTTCTGTTGTTGGTTGCGGCAGAACTTCAATGTAGTTTGCGATTTGAACAGTTTCAAAAACTTGAGGGCTTGTTTCAATTACGCAAGTCACTGTGTATTTTCCAATGTTCAAGTAGGCGCATCCAGGTTTTAAAAGGGGGAGAGCCAGTTCCATTACCAAAGTCCCATTGATAGCTTAATGCATTTGGGTTTGGGCATTCAAAATGAACCACTAATGGAGAACAACCGGTTGTAGGGTCCGATGTTAATTGTTGACTATTCGACACCACAGGAAATACCCCTAGTAAAGCTAGTAGCATTAATGAAATATGGTGTTTAAAGGTCATCCGTTGTGGTTTGAACAGGTATAAATGAGTTTGTCGCCCAGCGGGGGCGACAAAGCACAGTTATTTATGTTTACTTTATAAGAGTAGATTAACAATCTGTTGATTTTAAAGTCGTTGTTGTTTATTTTTAGATTCTACGCTTTTGTTCTTTTTGTCTACTGAAGAAGGGCCTTCCAGTAACTCTGCAATCATCAATTTCATGTTTCGGGAATATTGTTTGTCCATATCATAGAATCCTTTTTGAGGATCAATTCCAATTTTTGCTACCGGAAAATCTAATATGAATGATTCCGAAGCTTGCGATATGTCTTTTTTATTGAACAAATTGAATTCCAATTCAAATTTGAATTGATCAATTTTTTGATTTTTCATTCTCGTGTTCAGTGCGATACTCTTTGAGAAATAACCATCTTTACTTACAACTATCGTACATTCTATATTTTTTGGAAGGTTCAAGGTGAACTTACCTTTCTTAGTTGCAGTTCGATGTATCTCTTTGTTTCCGACAAACACCTTTACAGCTGCTTTGTCCAATTTTCCGTCAGTAGAATTGACAAACCCTCCGAAATGAATGGTACCTTTTTTAGCATTATCACCTAATTTGAACGCCCGATTACTATAATCGTAACTAGCAAATCCGGAAATGCTTACGATTCCGAATATTGGCATTAATAGGTTTTTAAGTAAATTGATTCTTATGGTTTTCATGACAGATTGAGTTTGGTTCGTCAGTTTGTATATTAAGCTTTGAGAATCCCCTCTCAGAGGTTTCTAAATTTTCGGGGTAGGATGGATCTTTTCCTTTGATTCAAATTATTTAAGTCAATTTTTTCGTCGTGCGCCCTTAAGGCAGAAACCGGGTTCACGGCAACTGACTTGATTTGACTCTCTTCGCCTTTGTCAATATTGATTTTGCTCATTGCATCCCACTGAGGAACAATGAAAGACGTAAAAAGCACAACGAAAATTGGTAATACCAATTTCTCTTTCATAGCACTTAGGTTTTAGGTTAGTTACACTTTGTTAGGTTATTATAGTATTCGTATTTCGAGGTTGTTTTGTTTGTTGATTCTTCCCTTCGTAACTACCTAACTTCCAATTGATTTGAAGGTTTTAAAATCAGTTAATTATTCCATAATCTCATTTAGCCTACAAAAAAAGGGAGGACATTTGTGCCCCCCCTTTTTTTTCATAGGTTTGAATAGAACAATAGAATTAATTGCTTCTTGCTTTTTTAATAAGGATATTGTACAAAGCCTTGGAAAGGTATATAGCTTTGGTTTTTAAAGGATTCTTAAAGTAAGCATCCAAGTATCGTTGTTCGGATTCGATTATTTCCTCAATTGTTTTGGGCATATCTGCATAATAGGGAGGAATTAGCCCAGGTTTTGTTTTAGCTCTGTCAAACTGTAGACTTTCAGGATATAGATCTAAATACTGTTTGCTCAGAGGCCTAACACCAACTAGGCGCATTTCGCCTCTGAACACGTTAATGAACATTGGTAGCTCGTCTAACCAACATTTTCGCATAAACTTACCCCAACCAGTAACACGGAAATCATCCTTGAACTTACCTCCGCTAGCCAGGTTGTTGATTTTATACATGTAACTTTGGAGGTGCCTTGCATAAGCGTGCATTGTACGTAATTTATACACTCCAATGGTTTCGCCATTATGCCCTACACGATTTAGTTTAATGAAGATTCCCTCTGGTTGAGGCTTTGAAACCTCCATAGTTGGTTCTCCTACCTTTACGCATGTAAATTGCAATTCTGTGTCGGATTGCTTAACATCTTTTATTTCAAAACCATTGTACACTAGTCGCCCCAACAGCTCACATTTAGAAAGAGCTTTATTCCTCTTCCCCGTGATGAGACGGTACAATTTATGAGTTGGTTGAATTTTTGGAAAAACCCGATTGAGAATGAAATCTCCGGCAAGAAATATCTTTGCTAACCACGCAGCAGGAAAAATCCTGGTGAGCCTTTGAGCACGCATGACATTGGTTTCAGCGCATCCAATGTACGTTCCTCCAATTTCTAAGCTGGCATTAATTTCCCGGAAATGCTTATTGAGACTACCTACTTTATTGCAAGGCTTCATGTGAATGATCGCCAGTTTACCTTTCTTTTTCTGACCGACTTCATCTTTAACAACTTTCAATGTCTGTTTTGGAAGTGAGCTTTCGTTCGAAGCCGCAACAGGATTAAATTGTATAATTCTTGTCATAGCATTTAATTTGGGTGGTGCTAAATGCTTGTCATAGAAATGGTTGTTAAACGATGGTTCGGCGATAATGCAATGAAAATTAGGTAGTTTTAATTGTTTAAGATTGTATCGGTAAATAGTTAGTAGTTAAATGAGTATTCGTTTTAATTCAGGTTTTGTTGGTCTATTTTTCCCAGCGGTACGTCGAGGCTTCCAATCGTGGATCCAATTGGAAAAATCATGATTTATTGGTTGGTTAATGCAGAATTTAAGCAGTATTATATTTGTTAAGTTTTTATTGTTGAGTTGTTTAAAAGGTTTCGTGCTTTTATTGTTGTATTCAATTGGAGAATTTCACCGTTTCAAAAACATTCTAGTTAGTCACGGGCAGGGTATTCTAAGATAAAACCAAGCAAAAAATGATTTATTTGCTATGCTGACAAAGA
>JAHDGY010000106.1 GCA_020631555.1 Flavobacteriales bacterium
TCGTGTGTTTTTTACGAGCCACAAAGTAATTTTTGGACTAAAAACTAACCTCTCTCTTTTTATTTAGGACGCTATTGTGTCCAGATAAAGGTAGAAGGTCCATTCGCTGTCTACCTCATTTTTCGCTGCTTTGTTATAGAACTAATTGTTGGATTATATTTAGACAATTGAACGTTAATCAGCACGGCTAGTGATCGGGCTTCATCCAAAGCATGAGCTTTACTTTTCAAACGGTGCACGATCAGTTTACGCCGGTGATTTTTATCTAATAGACACACGTCGTAGTGCACTTCAGTAGAGTTACTCGAAACTTTTGCTATACTTTTTGAAGAGCTCGAAAGTCGTCTTTTGGTCAAAATTGAAATGTCTGAATAGACGCTTAAAGATTTCCACTTGCCCAGTTTAATGCCAAAATAACTTACATACTCTTTATACTGTTGCTCAGCTAGATTGATTTGAATACCGGTTTTGGTTAAACTAATAAAACACCCCATGAAAACTAATCCAATTCCCACAATAGGGTTAAGGTCAATGGCAAAAATTCCACACGGCATAAAAATGTATCCAGATGCGACGGCTGGTATTGGGAACAAATAGCCCAGATGATTATTGATAATGTTTGACATTGTGTGCATAATTTTAAGTCTCACCTTAAGTAAGGTGACATCACAGGGCAGACGTTATAATCCGTGTTTTAACACCTAAAAACTTGGTGTTTCTGTTGATTAAGTTTTTTTAGATTAACTGTTGCCTTTGCTAATGCGGCCGCAATGTAGGAAGGATATGATTGTTTGGATCACTGTTGATTAGTTAAATCGTCAGAAATGTATTGTGTTTCGACCAATTGTCACTGTTTGTCCACCAATCTGTTTCCCTTTAAAAACTTCAATTTGTGGTGAAAAATTTGACCCATGGAATCTGCTCGCCACTTGGCTTCTTCGGCCTTTTCTCCGGTAAAGTTCTCATCAATAGTCTGATGAAATAATTCTAGCCATCGATTAAAATGTTGTTTTTCAATTGGTAATGGGGTATGGGCTGCAAATGGACTTCCTGAATACGTGTGTTCGTTCAAAAGTATTGTTTGCCAAAATCGATACATTTTATCAAGATGTGGTTGCCAATTTCCCTTAACAACCCGTTCGAAAATCGGAGAAAGAAGATCATCGTTTTGAACACGATCGTAAAAATTGTCTACCAAAAGTTTGACATCTTCGAAGGCTAAAATTGGCTTTTGAGTACCCATTATTTTTGTTCTTGATCCAAAGGTCGTCAAAAATGTATTGAATTGAGGTACGCATTTATATCGGAATTGATGTTAATGTGGTAGTTTGTTTTTCAGTATTCCGTACACAAGCGCACCTAGAATGGCACTTCCTAATGCTACAAAAATGGTCGAATATCCGCTTCCTACCAGTGCGTACAATGGTCCCGGGCATGCGCCTGTTAAAGCCCAGCCTAAACCGAATAAAATTCCTCCTGCAACATTGCCGATTTTATTGAATGGTTTTGGTTTGGGATTGATTATTGATCCATCCAATGACTTTAAATTGAGTTTCTTAATTAAGAATATCGACAATGCTCCAACCATAACGGCTGTTCCAATGACTCCATACATGTGGAAGGCCTGAAACCGGAACATTTCCTGAATTCTGAACCACGATATAACCTCAGATTTTACTAGAATGATTCCGAAGAGAATCCCGATGAATAGAAATTTAATGTGCTTCATTTTGATCAAATAATTAATGGTAGAATTACGTGAGTCATCAATAATCCACCAATGAAAAAGCCAATAACGGCAGCTAATGATCCAATGTTTAATAACGAGAGCCCCATTATTGCATGGCCGGATGTACATCCATTGGCATATCTTGTTCCAAAACCAACTAAAAAACCACCAAGTACCAAAACCAAAAAACCACTTGTGGAGAGTACATTTTCCCAATTAAATATTTCTGTCGGCAGCATGGAGGAAAAGTCATTAATTCCGAGTTCTTGAAGGTCCGATACAGTTGAAGTCGAAATGATAATATTCTCACCATTGCTTAAGGCTTGGGTTCCTATCCAACCTCCTACTATTACGCCCAGTGCCAATACCAGACTCCATAATTTTGATTTCCAGTCGTATTTAAAGTAATCGGCTTTATTTGGAATGCATGCCGCGCACACATGCCTTAAGGTACTTGATATTCCAAACTGTTTGTTGCCTACAAGTAACAGTGCTGGTACCATTAGTCCAATCAGAGGCCCGGCAATGTGCCATGGCCACGGTTTCGTTAATAAATCTATCATACATTTATTTTTGGTGGATCAACTGATTGATTATTAATAAATCACAATTCAATTGTTATACTTAATTGTTTGGCTGGATTTTGGTCGTGATTTTCTATCGTTCAAGCAGGTTAGCTTATTGTTGTGGGGCATCGGTATTGGCTGAGGGGAATTTTCTCCATAGAAATTGCCAGAAAACCTCCTTTGACGTCGATTACGTTGCTGAAACCATTTTTCATAAGAATAGAAGAGGCAATCATTGATCGATATCCACTTTTACAATGGACATAGTATTTTTCAGTTTTATCTAGTTTTCCGATATTATTTTCCAAACTGTCTAACGGAAGATTCATACTTCCAAAGACATGTTCCGCATCCCTGCGAACATCTATTAGTTTGATTTGATTCCGTACAAAATGTGCTGAAAGTTGCTGACTCGGAATGGATGGTATTTTGAAAACAGGTCGACCGCTATTTTTCCAAGAACCATATCCATTTTCTAAAAATCCAATTGTGTTATCATAGCCAACTCTGGCTAAACGAGAAATTGCTTCTTCCTCATTTCCAGTTGCAGTTACCACAACTATTTGGTTGGTTGATGTCTGGAATTAAAGTACCTACCCATGTGGCAAAAGTGCCATTTAGGCCAATATTGATTGCACCAGGAATAAATCCCAGACTGAATAATTCAGGGGACCTAGTGTCTAAGATTAATGCGCCATTTTGGATTTCGGTTTCAACTAATTCTGGCGAAAGAGGTCTCATACTTCGTTTAAGCACTTGCGCGTGACTTTCGTAACCTTGCTGGTTGAGTTGAGCGTTCTTCGGAAAATACTGAGGGGCAGTTGGAATATCTTTGGTTAACTGTTTTATGAACTCCTTTTTGCTCATATCGGATAGAGCATAATTGGATTTCTTTTGTTCGCCTAGTGTCGACCATGTTTCTTTGCCTATGTTTTTTCCGCAAGCAGATCCGGCGCCATGTGCAGGATAAACCAACAATTGGTCTGATAGTACCATAATTTTTTGGTGAAGGGAGTCGTATAATAAGCCAGCAAGGTCGGTGATTGTTAGATCCGATTTTACAGCCAAATCCGGTCTTCCCACGTCTCCGATAAATAGAGTGTCTCCGGTAAAAATTGCGTGTTCTTTTCCGTTTTCGTCGATTAATAGATAAACGCTAGATTCAAGTGTGTGACCGGGAGTGTGTAGAACTTTTATCTGGACGTTGCCAATTTGAAAGACCTCGTTGTCAGCTGCGATATGAGCGGGGTAAGTTGTCTTTGCATTTGGACCAAATACAATCGTCGCATCTGTTTGATTGGCTAAATCTATATGACCTGACACAAAATCCGCATGAAAATGTGTTTCGAAAACGTACTTTACTTTTGCTCCTGATTCGGATGCTTTGTCAATGTAGGGCTGAGGGTCTCGCAAAGGATCGATAATTGCGACTTAGCCATTCGACTCAATGTAATAGGCTGCCTCGGCCAGACAGTCCGTGTAAATTTGATCCACCTTCATCTTTGATAATCTTTAGTTAGGTCAAACTTATTGAGGTTATGGATCTTCCACAGTGACTATTGTTACATAAGCATCAATAAGAGCTGAAAAAATGCAGTTGAATCAAAAACTAGTTGCGGGATCGCTTAAAACTAAATTGGTAATCTTCGTCTCAGTTCAGGATTTCCTTGATCAATATTAGTACTCCACAAATTAAAACAAACCATCCAAAGGATGATTTTAGTTGAGTTCCGCTGATGCGTTTAGATGCCAAAATTCCAATCAGGACACCGACCGAAGTTGTAAGCGATAATTTGATTAAGAACACCCAATCAATAGATAAAGTTGATAAATCGCCCGTAAAACCGATTAGCGATTTTGCAGCGATAATAAGCAGAGACGTCCCAATGGCTTCTTTCATTGGCATTCTTGACACTAAAACCGGAATAATCATAATATGATTACCCCCCAATAAACACCTCTGTTCTGAGAGTTTGTTGGTGTCGAATTTGCTGGCTTTTTTCGTATCATGGCAATTGCTGTAACCACCATTAGTACAGCAAACAACAACATTATTAATAAGTCTTTGTTTATGGTAATTGATTCAGCAAAATGGACATGCTCAGGTATATTTGGTACAACAAACTTTCTTGTTAAGTATACAGTTAGAATTGATGGCAATCCAAAGAAGAATGCGGTTTGGTATCTAACCTGATTTTTCCTTGCAAAAGATGCTACTCCAAATATGCTGGAAATTCCAACAATAAAGAGAGAATACGAAGTAGATAATACTGGATTTAAGTTGAACAAGTATACCAGTACAGGTACCGTTAAAATTGAGCCCCCGCCACCAATTAGACCTAAAATAATGCCGATTAAAATGGTAGCTGCGTATCCGATATTTAGTTGGAAATCGTGAATTATCATGGTTAACCTAATAGGTGAAGTAAAAGTAAGTCACTTCAATTCTCTGGTCAGTGATAATTGTTACACATCAATCACTTTAAATCAGCTCGATTTTATTCCTTCCAAGTTTAACTTTTCCAATTTTTTCAAGTTGTTTCAGCAAGCGGGAAATTACTTCTCGCTTAGTGCTGAGTTCGTATGCAATTTCTTGGTGTGTGAGATGAAAAATTGTAGAATTGGTCGCTTCCGATTTTGCATTCAAATAGTTCAATAAACGCTCATCAAGTTTGGTAAATGCAATACTGTCAATCGTATGCAATAATTCTTGAAAGCGCGTGCTGTAGGTTTGGGCAACGAAGTTCTTCCACGAAGGATAAATTGGAATCCATTTGTCCATGTATTCTGCCGGCAAACTTATCAATTCAACATCTTCTTCGGCAATCGCTTTCACCTGGCTTTTGTTATAATCCATACAACAGTTTAGAGACATGGCGCAGGTTTCTCCAGGGTTTAGATAGTAAAGAAATAATTCGTTTCCTTCCGTATCCTGCCGGAGTACTTTTATGGCGCCTTTATACACTAGAGGGATTGTCTTTACATATTGACCAAAATCGATTAGCTTTTGTCCAGCCGAAATACGTTGATACGTACCGAAGATAGTGATTTGTTCCTGAAGTTCCTTTTCAGAAATTGTTGGGAAATATTGTTTTATAATCTCAATCCCATTCATGTGTCAGTTTTTTAAGTAGACAACATTTTATTTTTTTGAACCAGCTTTCAATTTGCCGCCAAAATAGTAGGACGCAAACAAAAGCATCAAAGCCAACAGAGCTCCCCCCGACTCACCATCTCCGATTGCTGTGTGTGCTGAAAATCCTAAAACAAAATTGAAGAAAAATCCGGCGTACGCCCATTCACGAAGTGTTGCAGATTTTCTGGTCCAAATTGCAACCAGTCCAAGAACTTTGGCAAGGGCCAAAGGGTAAATAACGAAAGTAGGGAAGCCAAGCTTAGTAAACGTTTCAGCAACCATTTGGTGGTTAAAAACATACATTCCTGCTGACATTAACATTAAGGCACTTAGTAGCCCAGTTGCAACTAAGTAAACGATCCGCGGAATTTTGGGGTTCATATCTTGAATTTTTGTTTGCTCAAATTAAGGCATAATTTGTTAGATGGTATCGTCATAAGATATTTGCCTATTAACCTATACACCGTCAGTACATGTCCAGAATCAAAACAGTCAAGCACAAACCATAGACAAGCGCTATTTTTACCTCCATCAATAATTGACGATAAAAAACACACTTAGCAGACCAAAATTAATAAACACTTCCCTGTCATAATTCCAGTATTTATACCTGAAAAGTTATTACACCTAGAGTCGTGCACTTAACCAAACAAGCTTCTGCCACCCTTTAAATCTGATCCACTAGCACAGCTATATAATTGATTATCAATTCGTTATATTTACTGTCTGAAAACTAAAAAAGACAATTATGCGACAATTAATTTTTAACCAACACCATTTTTTATCTGTATGTAAATTTGTTCTGCTAGCCCTCATAATGTTAGCCGAAAAATCAAATTGCCAGCACATCAGCAGCAAAGTGGGCAGGTATGAACCAGGAAGTTTTGTTAGCAATCACTTGCTGGTTAAATTCAAACCTCAACAAACAGGGTCGAGCAATTTTGACTCGTTGTTTAAGTCCGGTGAACTTCTTAAACTTTCTCGCAAACATAAATGCATTAGACGATCTGCCATCGGCACTGACCCAGAAGGCGCAAGAACATTTTTATTGGAATTTGACAACCAGTTGGATATTGAAAAAGCAATAGACCAATACTCTAGAACAGGATTGTTCAAGTATGTTGAACCTGATTTTATTCGAACCGCCCACTCCATTCCAAACGACCCCCATTGGATCAATCAATGGAGCCATCATAATAAGGGAAATAATGGTGGGAAGACCGACGCCGATATAGATATGGACAAAGCATGGGAGATAGAAACCGGCTCCAGCTCTATCGTAGTAGCAGTCCTAGATGCTGGAATTAATGCAGATCACCCAGAATTCAAGGACAGACTCACCAGTACAAGCTGGGACTTCGTTGATGACGATAACAATCCTAACGACGAAGATGGCCATGGCACTAGGGTAGCAGGAGTTATAGCCGCCAACGCCAACAATGGTATTGGCTTCGCAGGAGTAGACTGGCACTGTAAGCTCATGATTTGCCGAGTCGCGGATGCCCAAGGGTATGGTGGGCCTTCGAGTAGAATTGCCAAGGCAATCCGACATGCAGTTAAGAATGGAGCCAGAGTAATTAATATGTCATTCGGCGATAACAACTTTAGCCAAACTGAACTTGACGCCGTGAACTATGCGCACAAAAACAACGTCGTGATGGTCGCCGCGGGAGGCAACGATGGAACGCTTAATATTCATTATCCCGCAGGTTACGCTAATGTCATTGGAGTTGGTTACACAACCAACAGTGATTCCAGATCGGATGAGAGTTCTTATGGACCCCATATTGACCTAGTTGCACCAGGCGAAAACGTTCCCGTATTAGATTATAATGACTTAAGCAATTATTCAAGAACGGAATCAGGATCTTCTTATGCAGCACCACTTGTTACAGGTGTCGCATCATTACTCTTAGCTCAAGACCCAAATAGAACACCAAATCAGATTAGGTCAATCCTGCAAAAAACAGCGGAAGACCAAGTTGGTAAACCAAGCGAAGACAAACCGGGATACGACCAGTACCATGGATATGGTAGACTTAATGCCTATCGAGCACTTTCTAGCTCCTCAAACAACAACAATAGTTCATCTAATTCATTGATGAAAACTGTAACGAAG
>JAHDGY010000019.1 GCA_020631555.1 Flavobacteriales bacterium
AGTCTGTTTTATTGCAATTACAAACTTGTTAAATTGTTGGAAACTCCTTTCCTTTCCAGACACACTCTTCTGGACGGGTATCGATATCCTTGAAGGAATTATAGAAAATCCTTGCTCTTGAATATTGCTGACCAACACACGTTGTGGTTACATTAGAAAGCAATATTCAAGGTTGAGCGGTGGATAAATACACCTCATCACTACTTCCAATGCACAAAAATGTCTACTTACTTATGACCAGGCGCGTTGGCAAACTCAAATTCTTGTTGTCTGAAAGAACGCAGAAATAAACTCCCACCCCAAGGTTCTTGGTCGAATATCGGAATTCGCGCGACAATCCATCCAATTCAATTTCATCAACTACCTCACCCAAATTGTTAATTATCGAAATTTGAGAGTTTTCGGAAACGTTATTTCCAACAACACCAAAGGTAACTTGATCATTGGCGGGGTTTGGCCAACATTTCAATCCCATTCCATTTAGCAACCTACTTTCTAGGATTGAACTAGTGCCTGCAGTAAGAACCTCAAAATCGTCAAGATAAAATCCATCCTTTGAAGTATACATATCGGAAACCACCCGGAATTTGATCTTAATTATTTCACCTAAAAAATTAGAAAGGTCTATAATTTCCCGGACCCAACCACTTTGCTTTCCATCGTAAACCGGCTGATCCTGATCCTGATATTGACCACCCCTAACGGTATATTGACCACATAATGCTGTCCAAGACGATCCTCCGTCCGTAGACGCCATTACTTGAGCGTAATCGTAGTTATCCTCAATATCCCACTTAGCCCAAAATCTCAGTTGAGCTGTGCCAACATTCGACAAATCTATATTAGTCAACAACACCATGTCATTCTTGTTACTATTAGAGTAATTACCGTGTGGAGAATCGGTTACAGAGCTTGGAGCAGAATAATAATCTTGACTAGTCTTATCCCATCCGTTCCAATTGCTCATATTGTCACCGGATTCTGAAATCACACTACCACCAGATCCAAAATATTTAGTGATCGTATCAACCGTTACAAAATAGCCGTTATCAACGTGCAACTCAAGTTGAAACTTTTGCCCCGCAGGTGTGTTAGTTGCCATTGTATAACTAATCGAATCTTTAAGCGATGCCATAAGCTGGACGCCTGAATGCGTATTTGCTGAACCAACTGACTGAACGTAAGGTCCAATACCTTTTATAGATATCTTAAAATCTTTCCCATTTTCCAAACCTAACCTCTTTAGAGAGTAGGACAAATGTGCACTGTGCGTTTCCAAAATCAACGGACTTTTCTCTTTTACAATTGCCCAATTCAAAGACGCATTAGCAGCATTTTTATTTTGCTTAACCATTCCTTTGCAGATTCCATCAATTTTGCTTTTTGCCGGCCAAAACCCATCCGCTTTGGAACCAATTTCAGGCGTGTACGAAATTATTTTGGGCTTTGAATTTCCCATATACATCCAATCATCACTGTTCCCCGAAGCAGGGTACATGATAATTGACCCTTGACCGGGTTCAAAGTTATTTTCACTGCACATTTCTGCTCCCAGCTCATGATAATATTGCTGATCTGGCGACGCATTTTTTGTATATCCCCAAGGATAAAGCAGGACATTTGAAGCACAGTGCGCGTTCATTGCAATCTTAAAATCATGTTGTTCACACAACCATTTCATTGCCTTCGTTTCTGGCTCTGAAAATGAGCTAGACCCTCGGTAAGTCTCCTGACTCTGACTAGCACTAGCTCCTACTCCACCCCATTCATAATCATAATTTCGGTTTGGATCTACTCCATATCCACCACGCCTATTTTTACGCCACATTCCACCACCATTAGGTTGAGTTTTCTCATTGTAGATATAGCCATCCGGATTTATGACTGGCACAAAGTACATTTCCAAGTTATCTACAAGACCTTTAATTTCAGCATTATACTCATAGTTCTCTAACAGGTACCACATGTAGAATATAGTCTGTGACAATGACGCTGGCTCCCTCCCATGATGAATAGCGTTGTACAATACTGTTGATTCGTTTTCGTCCTCATTGGGATTATCTGAAATTTTAACGAAATAAATATGCCGATTTTCTGAGGTCTTAAAATTGGAAATAGGTTCTCTTTTAGTTATCAAATGCGGGTATTTATCAGCCATCAAATCCAAATGATCCAAAAACTCTTGATACTTGAAATATCCCCCCATACTGCCATGTTTCCAATTGGTTGGAATTTTATACTCCCCATCCTTATCAAAACAATTTTCTGTCTCTCGAATGGTTGTGTTCTCAACGGAATTTTGCTCGCTGTAAAACTTTACGACGTCTTCAATCAAAATTTCCGTCTTCAGCCCAAGCATTTTGGCCGATCCGAGCTCCTGAGAAGAAAAGTCACTCTCAATATACACTCCTCGCTTGAATAAGAGATGATCAAGGGCAACTCCTTGAGCAGAAAGCAAAGCAAGGTCCTTAGCAGAATTATAATAGATTCTCGCCCTTGAATATTGCTGGCTATAAGCCATGAAACTGCAAAGAGTCAAGAAAATTATGGCAATACAACTTAGTGGGAGATGAGAGCGCACATTAACGCAAGACAATTTCATGGTGGCTATTTGGTTTTGAAAGCTTTAACTTACTTATAAACAACTGTTTATGCAATATAAATTATACTAAACCGATTGCAAACGAATACAAAACACCCACCACTTTACTGACAAACAAAACCAACAACTCAATTCTAATGGGCAACAACTAACCGAATAGGTAGACTTTGGTATTGTTCTGATTTAATAATACAATAGTAAACCCCATCCACAATTCTACTCGTTGGATAATGAAGTCGCTCATGAAAGTTCGAGACACGTACAACATCCTGTAAGGAACCTAACTGGCTGTATATTTTTAACTTTCCAAACCCTTTCACAATACCACCAAAATCAAACACCACCTCATCATTAGCTGGATTTGGCCAACAATTCACGTCTAACATCCCGCGCTCCACAATATTGGTAACACTGGCAACAGTAATGGTCAGATCGTCCACATAAAAACCATCCTCGACACTATATTCATCCGAGTTCAATCCAAACTTGATATTTATTGTTTGCCCAATATACTTGGAAAGATCTATCGACTCCTGCACCCAGTCAGTTTGACTTCCATGGTACAGTGGTTGACCTTTTTCTTGATAATCTCCACCTTCTACAGAAAATTTGCCGCACAAAGGCTCCCACGCTGATTCTCCTTTAACACGTGCTAACACTTGAACATAATCATAGTTTTTTTCAATGTCCCACTTCGTCCAAAAAGTCAAAGTTGGTGCAATGGCACTGGATAAAACTATGTCCGATAGTAACAACATTTCATTGCTCTCATTGGTAGAATAATTGCTATCTGGTGAATCCGTAAAACAACTGGGTGGTGAATAGTAATCTTCGGTTGTAATACCCCAACCCGAAATATTATCTGCATTGTCGCCTGACTCTGATACTAAAACATTTTCGGCCCCAAACATCATTGTAATTGTATCCCTTAAAACGTAATACCCATTGTCCAACCTGAGCTCCAACTGAAATTCATCACCCAGCTGAATTTCGGGATCCAATTCGTACCTTATCGAATCAAGCTTTGTTTCCATAAGCTGTAAGTCAGAATGAACTTTCTGAGACCCAACTGCTGTAACGAAAGACCCAATTGGAGATATAGAAACCTTAAAATCTTTTCCGTCTTCCAACCCTAGCCGCTGAACTTCATACTTAAAAAACATCGAGAGCTCTTCTGCTATCGACGACGACTTATTCTCAAATGTTGCAAAATTCAATAGCCCCCAAGCAGCAACACGGTTACTATTATACATTTCCTTACAGATTTTGTCAATATCTGATTTTGCAGGCCAAAATGCATAACCCAGCTCCGGAGTGTAGGCAAAAATCTTGGGTTTCGATGCTCCGGCGTACATCCAATCATCGCTATCTCCAGCCGCAGGATACATTCCCGCACTTTGATAACACCGATATCCTGACGAATTAACCATGGCGTTGCCCAAAGCCTGCAAATAATCATGGTCCTCAGTCTTTACCTCGTCATATCCGAAAGGAAACAAAATCGATTCATCATAAGTATGGGCATTTAAGGCAATCCTGAAATTATGTTGTTCGCATAACCATTTTATAGACTGGTTTTCTGCCTCCGAAAATGCAGCCTCACCACGGTAAGTATCATCGCTCTTACTAGAGCTGGCTCCTTCCCCTCCCCACTTGTATGCATAATTTCTATTGTTGTCAACTCCAAATCCTCCTCGCCTATTCTTTCGCCACATTCCTCCTCCATTTGGTTCAGTTTTCTGGTTATGGACATACCCATCCGGATTGAGTAGCGGCACGAAAAACATTTGGGTATTGTTCACCAACGCCTTTATTTCATCACTAGTATCATAGTTTTCCAAGAGATCCCACATGAAGAATATTAGCTGAGACAGTGCTGCCGGCTCCCGCGCATGATGGATTGCCGTATATAAAACTTCAGGCTCATTTTCTTGTTCCGAGGGATTATCGGAAATTTTAACAAAATGAATTGGCCGATCTTGAAACGTTTTAAATGTCGAAATCGGTGCCTTAGCCGTTATAAGGTTCGGATACTTTTGAGCCATTAAATCCAACTCTGCTAGAAACTCTTCATAGGTAAAAAACCCGCCCATAGAGCCATGTTTCCAATTAACTGGATGCTCTATTTCTACTTCTTTAGGAAAGCAATCACTCGTCTGTCGTAGGTTGGATTGATAATTTCTGCTATTTGTAGGAATATTCTGTTCCCTGTAAAACTTAACAACATCTGGAATCAATACCTCAACCTTCAATCCAAGAGCCTTTGCTTTTGTAAGTTCTTTTTCAGAAAAGTCACTTTCCAGGAATACATTTTTTTTGTGTCTGCAGTGATCTAAAGGTACCCCTTGAGCCCCAAGCAATATCAAATCCTTTGGCGTGTTATAAAAAATTCTTGCCCGCGAATAATCCTGGCTAATTCCGAAAATTGCTAATTGAAGAAAAAACAATAACAGGAAACCCTTTTGGGCAAATGATACTTTGTAAACAATCATACGTTCATGTTTTTCACCATTAGACCTCTTGCCTCAAAATACATTTTTCAAATCCATTCATTTTAAAGAATAGACGAACGCCAATTGTTAGAAGATTAACATTAGCCATAGAATATACTTTCACCTAAAACACTGGCACAATTTGTAATTTGCACTCCCTTTGACCGGGAACAATAAATTAAAATGTAGCAGTAGCATACTAAGGTCGAAACCTCAAACGACACACTTCCAAAACTAAAGTTGATGGCATTCCGGGAGAAAAATTCGAATACGTCAGTATCGCCACCCACATTCTGGGTAAAAATCGTGGTAAGGTCAACGGGATGCACTTATTCCGGCAAATTGTCGAAAAACAGGGCACGAATCCAGACTAAATCGAAATTCTTACTGTAAAAATAAAGTTTCGTCCAGGACCACTTATTCCAGAAGAAAAAGGCTTGTAATGGTGATCAAGAATGTTCTCAAGCTCCAACTGAACACGAATTTGATCGTTGAGCAGATAACCACCTTTAAGGTTAATCACGTACCATGAAGGCGTTCCTAGTTCCGTCGCTTCACTTGGATTATCTGTGGTTCCCGCACCATACTCATCAATGCGCTTCCAAGCATTATAAACAACAATCCCCTGCACGTTAAACCTGCTTTTGTCAAATCCAATTGAGGTCCGCCCATACAAAGGCGGAATGTGACTTAACGGCCTACTATTCGAGACATCTCGACCCTTTGTATAAGTGATCGCTGAATTCAAAACCAAAGCCTTTGTCAAAAAAACTCGCAACGAAGCATTTGCGCCGTAAACATGCGCCTGTTCGGCATTCCTGTTTGTTTGAATTTTTGCCATTTCTCCATCAAAAAACATAGAATCTTGACCTAACAGTGAATAGTCTTGGCGAACTATTGCATTGGTCAACCAAGTTTGATAAACTACCCCTTGTAAGCGGATTATTTCACGCTTCTTATTCCCTTGACTAATTTCAAATCGCTTTGTAAAACCGATTTCGCTATTGTAGGCATATTCTGGAGTCAGCATATTATTGGGAACAACGACATTTCCATTCTTTTCGAACACCTTCCCATAGTCGTCAACGTTCGGACTTCGAAAACCCGAGCTAACAACGGCATTCAAAGACAGTGTGCTTGTGACTTTATACACCACGCCCGCATTTCCTGTCAATGCCCCCTTATTAAATCTAATTTCATTAAACGGAAGCGGATAAAAGTCTTGATTAATGAATTGAGAAACCAAATTAGAGTGGTTATACCTTGCTCCAAATTGAAAATTGAATTTGTCTCCGAGAAAAGTGTTGTACGCTAAATACGCTCCAAAGGTAGACATGGTACTTCCTCCGTCTGGATAACGCGAAGCAGCTGCGCTTCTTTGAAGGGTCGGGGTCGCTATATTTTCCGAATGTGCATTGGAATGAACTATGTTATGTGTTCCTTCAATTCCGTAAAACAATTGTTGGGATTCTCTAAGGTTTTTTATGAAGTCAATATTCAAACTGTAGACACGGACATCTTCCATCCGCACCGTCCTTGACGATCGACCCATTCTTCGATTTATCCGGTCCTCATCAATTCTTTGTGCCGCAAAAATGATGTTTGCCTTGTCAAACAGAAATAAATTATAGTCTGCTTCTGCCTTTACAGAGCCAAATAAACGCTTTTGTGGACCATAATGCCATTCGGCAAATTTCAGTTGAGCACTGTCTGAATAATCATTCAAGCGATCGTACCGAGGAATGTCTGAGGAATTGGAAAATTGAAAATTGCCAATTAACCTCCATTTTTCGGTTGGCTGCCATAAGATCTTCTGAAGGAAATCATATTGCTTGTAGCCAGAGTTCACATGAACATTAGATTGATCGTTAACAATTGTAGAATCCACACCATTGACAGATCCATAGAAATGGTCAATTTTTCCAAAATCATCGAATCCGTGAATCCTCTCCTGTCCCATTTTTAAATCACCAAAATTGCTTGCAGTAAACGCCGAAAACAATCCAATTTTCTTCCAACCTAGATTTACGTTGGCGTGTCCTGCGATTGAACTGTTCGCTGTGGACAATCGCGTGTACGCTCCAACGTGCTGAACCATCTTACTACTATCGGATAATATTGGGTCCTTGGTGTGAAAATGCACCACACCACCCAAAGCGTCGCTTCCATATATTACCGAACCTGGTCCAAAAATGATATCCGTACTTTGCAAAACACTATTGTCAACTGTTATAGCATTTTGTAAATGACCTCCACGGTAAATAGCATTATTCATCCGCACACCATCTACCACCATTAGAACACGATTAGCCTCAAATCCACGTATAATTGGACTTCCCCCTCCAAGTTGGCTTTTTTGAATCAAAACTTGGCCCGTGGCCTGTAACATATCGGCGGAATTTGCACTATTCAAATTCTCGATTTCCCTAGCGTCCAATGTCCTTAGCTTGGTCGGAGGAGTTAACCCTTCTCCTCCAGTTCGAAGAGGTCCGTGCATTACAAAGGCCTTCAAATCCACCGCGCCATTTTCTAGGTAAACTACTTTTCCGTCCCTAACAATTTCCTTTTTGGTGGCTGCGAATGGCCGATAAACACTGTGCTTAAAAATAATGGTATCCTGATCTGAAAACTTCTCCAATTCAACGTTTCCAGATCGATTGCTAACCGCAGATTTCGTAGAATCAGAACTAAATATGTAAACATTCGGAATCGGTAGGCCCCGATCCAAGGATCGAACTTTAACATTTTGCGCCCAAAGGCCCAAAGGCCCAAGAAATGCAAAGCTGAAAATTGCTGCGACAGTCTTTCTTTTCATCTAATCCTTTAATACCGTTTCCAAAACCTCATGAGACACAAGTTTAATTTGGCCGTGCAAATGTAGTTTATAGTAATCAATTAATCGAGCAAAAACACTCCTTCTCAGCGTATTGCCGAATTTACAGTTCGCCAGCCCATCAAAATCTATGCCCAATAGTTTATAAAATGCAGCTGTCTCCTCCAGCCCCAACAAATACTCAGAGTTATTATCAAACCCTTGAAATTCACCTTCCAAAATATTAAAGAACTGTGGGGTATTTGTTGGCCTGCTTGGTGCTACACCTAATGCCTTCAATAATTTGACCATCACCAACAAATGAAAATCCGCATGTGATGGTTGGCAATCTAAATACGTGGTAAACCCTTCCAGTAAACCAAAAAGATTTTCATCCGCAACTTCTTCCTTTAACGACTGCAAAAACAACTCTGCCAAAAACATCGTCTGACAGGATTTTATCATATCAAAGTATATCGTGCGATAGGGCTTAGCATTAAACAATTCTCGAACGACAGGTAAATTCCCGTTCTTTCTTGAACTAATGATCAACTCCAACTTAGCCAGAGGTTGTAGAACAGACTTGTTGCTTTTACCCTTTTTGGATGCACGAAGAAAAAAGGATTGAACTCCATCCTCTTGCGTATATACTTTGACTATTCTACCCGATTCTCCGTAGGGAATATTTTGTAATAAAAAACCGGTGTAATCTGCGGGCATATTCTGTTTAAATTGCGTGCTAAACTACAAATTGATAAAAAACCATTTAAACATTTAACTTTGATTCGCTTGGTTGATCTCGTCGTACATTCTGCTGAATGACAAAACTATGGTTTAAAATAGCATTGATGTTGTTCGTCGCATTTACGACGTTAAACATACTGGGCCAATCTCATCGAGAGGCAGTCCAAAAGCTTGAACGCGACCTCACTTTAGCCACCGACCACCAAGAAACCATCAAACTACTGCTTGAGCTTTCTACAATTTACAGGGCAGATGACCCTGATAAAGCAATGCAGTACGTTCAAAGAGCATTAACCATTTCCAAAAACATTGGGTTTGAACAAGGTGAAGTCATTGCATTTAATCGGATTGGAAATTTACTTCTGGATAAGAGCAATTACACGGCCGCTTTAGAATCATTTTACGCTGGGCTTGGTGTAAATCAAGATAGAAATGATGACAGCAAGATCGGCGAATCTTACATCCTAATTGGTAGAGTTCATTTGGCAGCAAGAAAATTCAAAGATGCACATGGTTTTTTCAACAAGGCCAAACTAATTGGGGAAACAATTCAGGACAATGCGCTACAGTCACTTGCTTGCACGGCTTTCTCAGACCTAATGTTCTTGCAAAACAAAAAAAACCTTGCCCTGTCTTACAGCATGGAAGCAATGAACTTGATGAGAAACGAAAATCAAGATCTTAGACTTGCCAACTGTATTAAACACGCTGCAAAAAAGCACAAACAACTTAGTCAATACCAGTTGGCTTTGACTTTATACGAAGAATGTCGAAAAATGTACGAAAACCTTGGCAACGAAGTAGAACAAGCAATTGTTTGCTTTGAAATGGGCGACCTATTCCAGGAATTGCGCGATTTCGACAACGCATTGCAATACATGAGCCTTTCCCTTGGATTTGCTCAAAAAACCCAACTGAAATCATACATTAAATTAGGCTACCAAAACTTGTCAAAAGTATATGTTGAAAATGGTGATTACCGACGAGCATACAACTATCTGAAGTATTATACTGCAATTAAAGGCACTAGTGAAATATCGGAGCTAGAAACGCAATTAGAACTAGAGACTCAACGCAGAAAAAATGCCGAGCTTAATCAAAGAATAGTAAGCCAACAGGACAAAGAAGCCTTTGAGCGATTTATCATGTACGCAATAATCGGAGCAACTCTATTGGTGAGCCTGGTCCTAGCTTTTGTTTACAGAGCCTACCTGGTAAAAAAGCAGTCGAATATTGACTTAGAGAAAGCAAAAGAGCAAGCGGAACGATCTGAACAAGAAAAAGAACGCTTTTTAGCTTACACCAGCCACGAAATTAGGACGCCCCTTAACGCAGTTGTGGGCTTATCCAAAATGCTCGAAAAAACAGAGTTATCCGACGAACAGTCCAAAATGCTCTCCACAATTCAAAAAAGTGCACAAAACATTCTATTTATCGTGAATGACGTCTTGGATTTGTCCAAAATCGAATCTGGCGCTGTGCAATTCGAGAATATTGATTTTATGATTCGCGATTTAATTGATTCGCTTGTTGCTACAATGCAGTTCAAGGCAGCGAATTCGAAAGTTCGCTTATTTGCAAATGTTGACCCCGAGGTCCCGGAAGTAGTCAAAGGAGACCCTGTTCGATTGAACCAAATTTTACTCAATCTTGTGGACAACGCCCTTAAATTTACTGAACACGGGGAAGTTAAAATATCGCTGGATCTAGAGCGAAAAATGGACCGTAAAGTAAAGCTCCGTTTTGAAGTTAAAGATGATGGAACAGGTATTCGACAATCTCGAATAAACTCCATATTTGAGCGCTACAAACAGGAATCATCGGGTACCAGTCGCAGACATGGTGGAACAGGCTTAGGGCTACCAATTACCAAGCAGTTAATAGAACTGATGGGTAGTCGAATCTACGTTGACTCAGAATATGGAAAGGGAACTACATTTTTCTTTTCCCTGGTCTTACGTCAGGGAAAAAACGCGATTAAGACAGTTGCCCTCAAAACACCAAATAACAACCAACTCTTAAAGAACTTGAACATCCTATTCGTAGATGACAATCAGCTGAATAGAGAAATCTTTTACGACATGGTCAACGATGTTCGGAATAATGTGGCAGTTGATCTGGCAGACGATGGGAAAATGGCTATTCGCAAAATAGAGCAATCTAAGTATGATATCATACTGATGGATTTGCAAATGCCAAGAATGGATGGATTTGAAGCTACAAGGCACATTCGAAAGAACTTCAACAATGGAGTTCAAAACACACCGATTATTGCGGTAACCGCTCATGTTCTTAGCGGAGTAATTACGAAATGTAAAGAAGCTGGCATGAGCGATTTCATTACCAAACCAATCAACAATTCTGAATTGATTGGAAAAATTCAGGCCCTAATTGGGATGCAGGGAAACGACCTGTTAGAGGCCGAGAATTTAAGTGACACGAAAAGCGAAATTGGTGCAAACCAAAAGCTATCTTTACCGAAATACCAAAATATAGATCTTGGTACACTACTTGAAGTTTCGGGGGGAAAACCAGAAAAAATGTTGCAATACATTGAAATATTTTTGAAAACTGTTCCTACAGACTTAGCAGCCGTGGGCAAAAGTCTGCAAGACGAGCAATGGACAGAAATAGGTCGATTGGCACATAAAATCAAAGGAAACCTAGTGTACGTTGGAGCAACACCGGTACTGGAAGATTTTATACTCCTTGAAGCGTTAAAGCAGCAGGTTGGAGAAAATGATAAAATTACCGATATTGTTTCTCGCGTGACCAATTTTTGCGAGATCGTAATTAAAGAATTGAATCAGCTAAAACCGATTTTAAAAGATCAAATAACATGAATTGTTTAATTGTTGATGATGACGAATTGTCGAGACGTGTAATTGAGGACCTTGTTCAGGACAATTCGAGTCTTACACTAGTGAAAAGTTGTGAAGACGCAATGGAAGCTATCCGAATTCTAAAAGATAGTCATGTTGATCTTCTGTTTTTAGATATAGAAATGCCCAAAATTTCGGGCATGGAATTAATCCAGAATCTTGATCCACTGCCTCAGGTCATTTTCGTGACATCCCATTCGGAATATGCCGTGGAATCGTATGAATACGATGTTACCGACTTCGTGCAAAAGCCGATCAACCCTGCACGTTTTATGAAAGCTGTTCAAAAAGCAGAAAAGAAATTCGAATCAAATCGAGCTACGGTATCTGCACAGGATGGAACCGTATTCATTAAAACCGACAGTAAACTCGTTCGTTTAGACAAAACGGAAATTTTGTGGATCGAAGCCCTCGGTAACTACATGAGAATCTTTACTAAGGAGAAAAAGTATACGATTTTGTCTACGATGAAAGAAATTGCTGAAAAGCTTTCCGGAGACGAATTTGTTCGCGTTCACAGATCATATATGGTGCGGTTGGATAAAATTTTGTCCATCGAGGACAATTACATCGTTATAAATAACAAGCAAATCAGTATCGGAAAAGCATACAAGGAACGTCTAGGCGAAAAATTAAATATGCTCTAACGAGTCGGTTCGACATCGAGTGGAAGTAAAATTTCTACTTTCGTACCCAGCACGTTACCCTCTGCGTCCTCTATTTGGGTCGGTCCATTTATTTCGATTCGCTTGCTCGTCACCTTTTGAAGCAATGAAATACGGCTCTTCGTAAGCGCTACGCCCTTGGAGTCATGTTTGTTCGAACTGAGTTTTTTGCGTTTCATGCTGACGTTAATTCCAATCCCATTATCAACAATTTCAAAACGTACAAAAACAGATTGGTAAACAGTGATGTTCACGTCGATTCGTCCAGAAGACTCCATTGGTAACAAACCATGCCAAATGCTATTTTCAACATAGGGCTGTAGAAACATCGGGGGAACTTCTATAAAATCACGGCCAACCTCTGGCCCAACATTGATAGCATAATCAAATTTCTGCGTGAACCGCATATGCTCAAGGTAGAGATAAAGTTCCAATCGTTCAATTTCTTCACTTAAGGACACCAATCCACTTTCTGAAGTAGAACTGTCTAAGTTTTTACGAATCAACTTGGCGAAGCTAGACAGATAACGATTAGCCTGAAGCTTATCTTCTCGATTAATATAATACTGGATAGAATTTAGTGCATTAAAGATAAAATGCCGATTAAGACTTGCATTTAGCGTTTGCTGCTCCAAAGCCGCTAGTTTGGTCTTGTACACTAGTTTTTGTGTGGATTCTTTTCTTATTCGAACAGCCCTTCGATAGCGGTACAAAACAATAAGCGCTAAAACTGCCAACAATGTACACATCAAAACAAACCAAGTCGTTAACCAATATGGAGGCTTAACAACAAACGAATATGGAGTCGCCTCTCCCCAATTTATGCCATCATAAGAAGCACGAACTTCGAAAAAGTGAGATCCGTATCGAGTATTGGGAAAACTCGCAAAATGAGTTTGTAGATCCGGCGACCAATCTGCCAACAAACCATCCGAACTTAGCCGAAATTGATATCTCACTTCTTGAGGCTTGTAATGGGTAATTGCTCTGTAAAAAAACGACACGCTATTTTGCCGATAAGGCAATTCTAAATCGACCGGGAGCCCTGTTACCGAATCTATTTTAGCCCCAAAACCAAGCCAGTCCGTTTCTTCCAAAAATAGCTTAACCTGTTTTATCTTAACTGCTGGAGGAACCCTGTTAGTTATTTCTTTTCGCAACTTAGAGTTTACCTTAGTCACCCCTCCGGTTGTTCCAAACCAAACATCTCCATGCACATCAACGGTAATTGCATTTTGATTCGTCTCTAAACTGGGCAGCCCTTCCATTCTTGCATAATGATTATAACTCACAAGGCCTTCGCCATAATAAGAATCCAACGAAAGTACAAACACACCACGGTCCGTCCCCAGCCATAGATCTTGGAATTTATCGACAGCACAAAAGTTCACGGGTTGACTTGAAAATTTCTTTGAAAAATCAACTCGGTGCAAAGTGGAATCTAGAAGATACAGCCCATCTGATGCACCAACCCATAAGTTGCCACGTGGATCAAAACAAATACCCTGAATCCTTGAAATATCTTTGTGGACATATCGCTTAATCACCTTAAAATTGCCTTCTTCAACTCTGAGCCGAAGAACAGATTTGTCAGCAGACACCAATACATCTCCTGTATTTTTATCCAATTCAAAATCACGGACCGAACCAGTTTTCCTATCCAGTTGACGTGATAATGGTATTATTTCTCCGTTCAACAATAGGTCAAATCCGGACTGCGTCCCAATCCAAACCGTGTCATTAATGTTCTTCACACAGACTACTTTTTTAGCGCTAAGCCCATCACTAATTGAAGTAAAACCATGATCTAAACTCTTTATGCTTAACCCACCTGAAGTTCCAAAAATTATATCCGAACCCAAAATTGTTGACGACCACACGGTGTTGTTCAAGAGACCCTCATTCGTTGTATAGTTGAAAACCTTCCCGACGGTATCTAACTTGGAAACACCGTTACCGTAAGTGGAAAACCAAATTCCATCATTAGCCTCAGAAATTGACATAATCGCATCATCCGCCAAACCGTCTTTCATTGAGAAGGTTGTAAATGCATCCCCTGAAAATTTATAAAGACCTCCTCCATCGGTTCCTATCCAAATATTGTCTTGTCTATCCTGAAAAACGACGAATAAATTGTCATTTTGCAATCCATTTGTTCGATTGAAAGTCGTAAAGCCACCCTCACTGTATCGGATTAAACCACTCTTTAACGCGGCCCACACATTAGACTGTTTGTCCACCATGATACTTCTAAAAGAAATTTTGTATGAACTTTCTTTAAAATTGAAATAATTTAGAAGCTGCCCAGACGGAGAACCTTGCCACATTCCTTTGCCATAATTAGCAATCCAGACATTACCATCTGAATCCTGAGCCAAAGAAGCAGCATGTGTTTTTACCGAAGTATAAACGTGACGCAACGTATTCGTTTTCATATCTAAACGATACACTCCTCTATCAGTACCTATCAACACCCCCTCTCCCAAACGGAGCAATGACTGAACGTCTCTTAATTCCCCTTCGAACTTAATAGGTGTAATAGGCTTCTCAGAACTGGGCTCAAACCAATATAGCTCTCCCTCTTTAGTTCCAACAACGTATTTTTCGTTTTCCCAATCAATAATACTTCTAACACCATGCTTTGGAATTCGATGTCTTACAATAGAATCCCCAGAAACAACGGATATTCCTCCTCTTGATCCAACAAATATTTCTCCTTTATTGGATGCAAACACCACTCTACATCTATTGCTAATTAAGCCGTCACGTTCAGAGTAATTTTTGAACTCAATCCCGTCGAATCGACTCAACCCTCCAAACGTTCCTATCCACAAATAGCCGTGCAAATCCTGAGTGATGCCTCGAATTTGGCTTGCGGCCAAGCCGTCCTCAGTTGAATAATTTATGAAATTGTAATGTTGCCCAAAACCAAATAAACAAACGAATAATTGAACCCAGACAAAAAGATATTTGACCATTAGAACGTATTAATCCGCGTCAGGAAATCCTGAAGCTTTCTCCTAGCAATAGGAACATGCTTACCGTCCGAAAGAATTGCCATATTTCCCTGGCTACGAGAAAACTCTTTCAGATGGTACTCAACATTAATAATGTGAGACTTATGCGTTCTAAAGAAGATTTCTTTATCCAAATTCTCTTCGTAGATTTTGATGTTCTTACTACTCAGAAATTTTTTTCCAGAACTAAGATAAATATTGGTGTAATTATCATTGGCTTCTAGGTGTAAGATTTCTTCATTTCGAATAATTACGAAACCTTCCCTAGTAGGTATACTTACCTTGCCATTTTGACCACTACCAACTCGACTCAACAATTCGTCAATAAGTTGACTCGTGTTATTCTCCATTTTATTACGAGCGCGCTCTACCTTTCCAACCGCCTTTAGCAAGTCGTCAATATTAATTGGCTTTTCTAAATAGTCTACAACATCTTCCTTAAACGCCCTCAGAGCATATTCATCATGGGCTGTTGTCAAAATCACTGAAAAACGTCGCTCTTCAAAAGATTTCAAAAACGTAAACCCATCCTCAGCTGGCATTGACACATCAAGAAACACAATATCAGGATCTAACTCCCCGATCAACTGTCTAGCTTGTTCAGCCGATTCAGCAATTCCTACACACACTACATTGGAGCAATACTCCTCGATCAACATCCTTAAATTTTGCCTACAGTTGAACTCGTCGTCAACGATTATACATGAAAACGTCATCATTATTTTGAATTAATAGGCCTTGGGGATGACGCAAGATAAAGTAAACCCTTTGAGATTTTAGTGTTCTTTGGTGAAATGCACGTCTGAACAAGTTAACGGACATGTTTTTTGGTTAATCGGCTCCGTAACAACACCTAACATGCTGTGGCACAGTAGTTGCCAAAACACCATAAAAATAACTAGCATGAAATATTTAGCGATCTTAACTTTAACTTGTGTCACCATAAATAGTTATGCGTTGACTCAACCTTTCGAACGGACTGAAACAGAATTGCGATCTGTGAAAAACCAAGCCTTTGTTGCTGGTGAAAAGCTAAATTATCGACTATTCTACGGCCCCATTGAGGCTGCTAGAGCAACACTAGAAGTAAAAGCTAGTTCGAAATCAGTGAAAGGCCGGGAAATATTACATATTATTGGCACCGGTAAAACCAAAGGCATTTGGGACAAAGTCTTCCGCGTTCGGGACACCTACGAATCTTATATCGACAAAGAAGGTATTTTCCCATGGATTTTTATCCGAAGAGTTGAAGAAGGTGGGTTCGTTATCAACCAAGACTACACTTTTTATCAGCACAATAAGGAAGTTAAGACCGACAAAAATAGTAATCGAAAAGTTAAAGTTCCAGCCAACGTTCAGGATATGCTTTCTAGCTTCTATTTTGCTCGGACACTTGATTTTTCAAATGCCAAGACAGACGAAGACTTTGAAATTGAAACATTTATGGATGGCAACGTTTTTCCATTAAAAATAAGATATAAAGGCAAAGAAACAGTAGACACCAAAATCGGCAAAGTCCGATGCTTAAAGTTTGTACCAATTCTGCAAGAAGGACGTGTTTTTAGAGAGTCGCACACCCTTACAGTTTGGTTATCTGATGATGCAAACAAAATCCCTATTCTCGCGAGCTCTAAACTTGCAATTGGCGCGGTTAAACTTGAACTTCTAGAATATGAAAACCTTGCCAACCCCCTGGCAACGGTTGATTAAAGAAGTTATGAGAGGCGAGTGATAAATCACCCGCCTCTTTTTATTCCAATTGTCATTGTAGTAACTTCGCAACCGTGGATTATTCTTTCGGCAAAAATCATCGCATCAAAAGCAGAACAACGATCAAATCATTGTTCAAAAATTCTAACCTAACCAAGGTAGATGGAATTAAATTACATTGGAATACAAGCCCATCCGAACCATGCCTAGAATTTGTAGTCAGCGTCCCGAAACGAAATATTCCTTCAGCTGTGCAACGAAACAAAATTAAACGCCTTATTCGTGAAGCAATCCGACTCAATAAGAACACATTAGAAAAACACGTTGAACTCAAATCGCTCAGGCTTTCCATCTTTATCATCTATACCGGAAACCCTATCAAGAACTACCAAAAAATGGAAGACAAAATAATTGTAGCTTTACAACGTTTAACGGTCTCATTAGATCTCAAATACAATGAAAAATAAACTTGCAGTTTACGTGTCAATTACGGTTGGACTCCTGACTTTAGGACTTGTTTCTATTCACGGAACACTTCAAACTCCCGCCACCTCCAACGAATTTGAGATTGCGAAAAACCTCAGCATCTTTTCCAATATTTACAAGGAACTGGACATCTTTTACGTTGACGACATCCAAACAGGAAAACTGATGAAAGAAGGAATTGACGGGATGCTGGCTTCTCTTGATCCGTACACCAATTATATTCCAGAATCTGCAATTGAAGACTTTCGCGTTCAACATACCGGAAAGTACGGTGGCATTGGAGCACAAATTATTAAAAGGGATGAATATGTCATGATTGCAGAACCGCATGAAGGATTCCCCGCTCAAAAAGCAGGTTTACGAGCGGGAGATTTAATCGTCAAAGTTGACGACGTCGATACAAAAGATATGAACGCAGCTGACATGAGCGAATTGTTAAAAGGACAGGCCGGAACTGAGCTAACCGTAAAAATTAAGCGCCCAGGCACTGATGCCACATTTGAAACAGTAATTACTAGAGAGGTGGTTAAAATTCCGGACGTTCCGTATTATGGAATGTTAGACGAGTCGATTGGATACATTAAGTTAAACTCGTTTACTGAAAATGCAAGTTCGGACGTAGAAAGTGCCTTTAAAAAACTTAGAAGAGATAGTGGCATGACCAAAATCGTTCTGGATCTCAGAGACAACGGAGGAGGGCTTTTACGCGAGGCGGTTGAAATTGTCAATTTTTTTGTTCCTAATGGACAAACAGTAGTTGAAACCAAAGGAAAACTATCTGAAATGAACAAAGTCTATAAAGCACAACTTAAGCCCATAGATTTGGACATCCCAGTCGTTGTTCTAATAAATGGACGATCGGCTTCAGCTTCAGAAATTGTTGCCGGGTCGTTGCAAGATTTAGATCGAGGGGTTGTCATTGGAGAAACCTCGTTTGGAAAAGGGTTGGTGCAACAAACTAGAAACCTAGACTTTAACTCTAAGCTAAAGTTAACCATCGCCAAGTACTATACGCCCTCAGGAAGATGCATCCAAAAATTAGATTATAGCAATAGAAAAGACGGAAAGGTCTCGGCAGTAGCAGACTCTTTGAGGTCTTCCTTTAAAACTCCCAACAATAGAATTGTGAAAGATGGAAGAGGCATTGAACCAGACATCAAAATAGTACCCCCAACTTTAAACAACCTGACAGCTATTCTAATGGTGAAGTACTTATTATTTGATTTTGCCACAGAATACCGACAGAAGAACACTTCTTTACCCAATGCTAGAAGCTTTAGAGTTGACGATGATCTTTATGCAGAGTTTATCCAATTCTTGGACGGCAAAGAATACGAATACACATCGGAATCGGAAGATAGACTTAAGGAGCTGAAAGAAATTGCGATTAGAGAAAAGTACTTTGAGGAATCAAAGGAAGATTATGAACGACTTCTTAACAAATTTCGTTCTGACAAGTCCAAAGATCTGCAAAAATTCAAAGATGAAATAGCAGAGTTACTTGGACAAGAGATCGTTGGGAGGTACTATTTTCAAAATGGTAAAGTTGCTCACATCTTAGAATTAGACCCAAATATCGACACTGCTATTAGCATCCTAAACGATAGTTCGAGATACCGTAAAACACTAGGATTCTCCAACTAAATTTGAAAGATTGGAACGCCTGAAAATCCCATACGGGCACCTGTATTTCTTGTCAATGCTTACAGTAGCTGTAGGTCTCCCTACATCTAAAGCATTGATGAGCATCGGAACCATTGCCCTTGGAGTGTTGTGGCTGATCGAGCCTGGCGCAATACACAGGTTCAAAAAGCTGCTCAAACAACCAACCGCCTTGCTGCTCGTGTCTTTCTATCTGATTCATTTAATTACCCTTTTGTATTCCGAAGATTTGGCATACGGCTGGCATGACGCAAAAATAAAGTTTCCTCTAGTCGTATTCCCGATCGTAATGAGCACCAAAACCTTCTCTGAAACCCAAATTAAATCTGTTATTCTAGGATTTGTCCTATCAACTTTGGTCAGCACGCTAATCAGTTTTGGAATATTCTGGGAGGTTCTTCCGACAAAAAAAGCAATAAAAGATGTCAGAGATATTTCTGTGTTCATTTCGCACATTCGATTGTCTTTAATGATTTGCCTTAGCGTTTGCATTTGCACCTACCAGATTATGAAATCGGCACGGTTGCGGATTTTTTTTGTAGCACTAATCGCTTGGTTCATCTATTTTTTATTCGTTCTAAAATCTGCCACAGGAATTGCCGTTCTGGTAATTTCAGAATTAACCCTGCTAACAATTCTGATTTATCAGCAAAAAAACAGACAGTCGAAATGGATAATATCTCTAGCTCTTTTATCGGCCATGAGCGCAATAATAATCTTGTCATTCAACAGGGCCAACACATATAACCAGCCGAAAGAACCGACGGCCTTTCTTCAGCTCGAAACTTTTACTGATCAAGGTGGGCGATATTACCATGACACCGCATCAAAACAAATGGAAAATGGTTATTACATCTGGATAAACATTTGTAACGAAGAACTAGAAGAAAGTTGGAACAACAGGTCTTCTATCCCGCTTGATGGTAAAACCAAAAATGGGCTAAACCTAAAAGGCGTGCTACTTCGATACCTAACATCCAAAGGACTTAGAAAAGACAGAAGTGGAATGGCAAATTTATCCAAGTCTGATATCAACAAAATTGAACACGGTCAACACACCGCGAATCCACCTCAATTCAAATTCTTAGAACGGGTTGATGAAATACTATTTGGGTGGACAATGATTCAAGAAGGCGCCAATCCATCTGGAAACTCTCTCGGACAGAGAATTCGCGCCTGGGACATTGGGCACAAAATCCTAAAACAAAGCAGCTTTTTTGGTATTGGGGCCGGAGATGTGAAAAACGAATTTGAACAGTTTTACGAAACCTATCATCCTCAAGTAAAAAAAGAATTCCGGATTCGTGGGCACAATCAATTTATGACAGTTCTAATTGCTACAGGAATACCAGGGCTGGTAATTTTCTTTCTTTCCCTTGTCTTCTTGATGCTCCCTAAAAAACAATCCGCAAACGCACTAACTTTAACCTTGATTCTTATCGCATTATTATCATTTATTGCTGAAGACACCCTGGAGACACAAGCAGGTGTAATGTTCTATGGATTCTTTACATCTCTATTCGTGTTTTCTAAAAATCAACCATTTAAACTATCCAATCTAAAGTTTAATTCAAATTTTATTTGGAAAATCGGCCATAATTGTCATTAATTTGTATAGCGATTTAATGTTACGCTTCTCGAAAGTTGTAACGATTATTGAGAAGAGGGGAGAGACTAGGCTCGTTGATCCTCTGGCAACCCTCTGTAGAGTAGGTGCCAAATCCTATCCCTTTGCTGGGAAAGATAAAAGTACAACTATGAATTTATCAATTATTCGTCTTGTTTCGTTTGTATTGACCTGTTATGGTTATTCGCCTTCCGATTTGGTCACTCTTCTTTTAAATCCATTAACCAAACCTTGTCAATCATGAGCTCGCCGAAAACCTATAATTACACTGGGGAGTTTTTGCTGGATTCAAATGAGATTTTAGAAAAACTAGAAATCGTCTATTGCACCTACGGTAAACTAAACGCTAAGAAGGACAACGTCATTTGGGTATGCCACGCGCTTACGGCCAACGCAGAAGTTAACAACTGGTGGTCAGGGATTTTCGGAAAAAACAAACCATTAGATCCCAACAAGCACTTCATTGTTTGTGCCAACATCCTTGGCTCATGCTACGGAACAACAGGCCCACAAAGCCTCAACAAAAATACTGGCCAACCCTACCTACATGAATTTCCCAACATCACCATAAAAGATATGGCCAAGGCGCACCAAGTGCTTGCCAACCACCTCGGAATTAATCAAATTAGAAATCTATACGGCCCCTCAATGGGGGGATATCAGGCTTTGCAGTGGGCCGTTGATGAACCCCAATTTGTTGAAAACCTAATTTTGATTGCTACTTCTCACCGTCAATCGGCATGGAATATGGCCTTCAATGAGACGCAAAGGATGACCATTGAACTAGACCCAACGTTTCATTCCAACAACCGAAACGGGGGCACAAAAGGATTGGCTGCAGCTCGAGCCATAGCCTTGCTCGGATATCGAGGATATTCAGGATATGCGGCCACTCAACTAGGTGCAGAAGCAAAAGACAAACAAAATGCAGCAACCTACCAACGCTATCAAGGTCAAAAATTCACAAAACGTTTCGACGCTCATTCGTACCTAAGTTTGATTAACGCAATGGACTCATTTTACTTAACGGAAAAGGAAATTGCTACAGTACAGGCAAATTGTTTGATAATTGGAATTTCATCGGATCGGAAATTTCCTCTTTGCGAGCAACAAAAATTAGCCAAAATCATTCCTGGTGCTATTCTGCAAACAATTGAATCAGATTACGGACATGATGGGTTTTTGATTGAAACAAGGATAATTAGTGATCTGATAACTGGTTTTGGCAATCAAAACAACCAACCCAACGAAAAAACTTAAATCTATTGTACTGTGAAAATCAAGATTTTTTGGGCCCCGAGCAACAACAACTCCCTTTAATCTTATCTAACAAATGTAAATCTTGAAATACCATTGTGTGATAATAACAGAATCCAAGATCTTGACCTAACAACCAACCAAGACACACTAATCTGGACACTACCGGTATCTTGTATTCGTTCCATTGCTCAAAGTTCAATTTGACTTGTTTTTTTGCTCTTAAAAGTGGCCCAAAATGGCGTTTTTGGGATTTGACCCGGCATTATTAGGTATTTGTACTGATAGAATCACAATTAATTCGTCGTAAAATTGAATCCCAAATTACACGGAGCGAAACGTCGCTCATACTAATGTGGTTGCCAGTTACAATTCCCCCCAATTCCCTTGATTGGGTCTCCAATTTTAGGAAGAATTGTGTGCGTTAGTTTGTTGAAAGGTGAGAGGTTCAGCATGACATGTCCATTTATACCAGGGCACATCGCATGTACAACTGCATGAATAAGAGGCGAAGGAGAGGAAGGTTCCTTCGCCTTTTTTATTGGCTCAATTATCAAAACACGAGGATTTAAGCATTAGTTTCAATTTGCGCGCTATCTTTCGGTATGATCGCCGTAGAACAAGCTTTAGGATTTCTTTCCGATATTTCCCCCAACAATGTTGAGGAGATTAATGTTGCTCAGTCAGTTGGGCATACATTAGCACAAGATGCAGTTACCAAAATTGACCACCCACCGTTCAACCAATCCGCAATGGATGGATATGGAATTGGGTCCATTGAACTGGTAGATTTCGAAGTGGTAGACGAGGTTCCCGCAGGAAAGGCAGCCGGCAGTATTTCTTTGAGCGAAAATGAGGCTGTACGTATTTTTACAGGGGCTATGGTGCCACCGGGTGTTGTTGCAGTTGCACAGCAAGAAATCGTAACCGTAAATGGATTGCAGATTCATCTTAATCAGTCTGTTAAGAAATGGAAGAATATTCGTGATAAAGGCGAGCAGACATCTAAGGGGGAGGTGGTTCTCTCAAAAGGGACCAAAATTTCGCCAGCTGCTGTTGGATTGTTAAGTGGGCTAGGCTTAACAACTGTACATGTTTATCGAAAGCCAAATGTGGTAATTATTGCTACTGGAGATGAGTTGGTAACGCCAGGAGAAAAGCTCCCCCAGGGAAAAATTTATGAATCTAACACCTTTGCGTTTCAATCTGCATGTAGTCAGTTGGGTTTTGGTTGTGATATCCAACAGGTCTCGGATAACCTTGAAAATACATTTGAAATTCTAGAAGAAAGTCTGAACAAATATGACGTTGTGGCGTTTTCTGGTGGAATTTCGGTGGGGAAGTATGATTACGTGGGTGAAGCATGTAAGCGAGCAAATGTGGAACAAGTATTTTACAAGGTTTCTCAAAAGCCGGGTAAGCCTCTGTATTATGGGCGGAATCTTAGCACCCACGTTTTTGGGTTGCCGGGCAATCCAGCGGCAATGCTGACTTGCTTTTACATCTATGTTTTAAAAGTGCTCCAAGGCTTATGTGGGGGGGCAATTTTAGGTCTTCCGCATGTTGATGCGAATCTAAAGCGAGATTACTACCGCAAAGGAGACCGTGCTCATTTTCTGAAGGTTCAGGTCAAAAATGATGAGATTGAAATTTTGGAAGGCCAGAGCAGTGCAATGATGCATACGTTTGCTATTGCTAATGGCTTGGCATATTTTCCTAATACGAAAGATAACTTTTCAAAGGGGGAACAGGTAAAGGTTTATTTACTTCCAACGTGAGGCTGGAAGTCATAATATTATCAGGTGGCCAGAGCCAAAGAATGGGCCAAGAAAAAGGATTGAGTCTGTTTCGTGGAGCGCCATTAATATCTTACCCAATAGAGTTGGCTAGGCAGATTAGCGAGAACATTTCAATAATTGCAAATAATTTTGGTTATGAAGGCTTTGGTTGTCGTATCCTAGCTGATGATTTCAAGAATAAAGGACCTTTGGGAGGGATTGCGACAGGGCTTCGCGCAGCGCGAGAAAAAAATGTGTTAATTCTTCCGTGTGATATGCCTTTGCTGTCCGCGGATGTGATAACATTGCTTATCACTAAGCACGGCCAATTTGAAGCTACAATTCTGAAATATAAAGGTAGGCTGCACCCTTTGATTGGAATCTACTGTCGCAGTTTGTTGCCTCGGGTGATACAACAAATTCGAGATAATGAACTGAAGGTGTCCTTGTTCGTCCAGAAGATAGAAAAAAATCTGTTGAATGTTGAGGCTGAATTGGCTGGCGTGGCTCCAGAAGTTTTCGCAAATTGCAATAGCAGATTGGATCTTAAAAATTTGGAGTGAAGGTAGAAGTAAAGTATTACGGATATATTGCAGAGCAACTGAATAAGTCGGAAAGCTCTGTGGAAATCGATGAAATAGGTAGAAATGATTTAAAGGCGTTTTTCGAAGGGATACATCCATTTCTTAAGAAAACGACTTTTTGTGTCGCGGTAGACAAGAAAGTTTGCAATCAAATCGGACCTGAATTAGAAGTCGGACAAATAGCTCTATTGCCTCCTTTCGCGGGTGGCTAGTTAGGGCCCAATTTTACCGGAAGTGTGCCATGGGAAAAAAACAAGTTTTAAGGCAAGGGCCTATTAGCCCAGAGTTCATTGCTGGTTCCATTGCGAAGCATCAAGTTAAAACGCAAATTGGTGCGCATGACATTTTTCTTGGTCAGGTTCGGCGAGACGAAATTGATGGTAAACTGGTTGATCGTATTGAATACTCTGCTTATAATGAAATGGCCGAAGATATTTTTCATGAAATACGAGAAGAAGCCTTTGAGAAGTTCGATTTAGTATGTATGCATATTTATCATAGTCTGGGAGAAGTTAAGGCTGGTGAAATATGTTTGTTTGTATTTGCTTCGGCTAAACATCGTAAAGCAGTTTTTGAGGCAATCGAGTATTTAGTTGAATCAATAAAGCTACGTGTTCCTATTTTTGCCAAAGAGATTTTGGAAGACAATTCATTCGTCTGGAAGGAAAATCATTATGATTGACATAACGCATAAAATTACAACCCTTCGTACTGCAGTTGCTCAGGCAATTGTGGAGGTTGGAGATCCTGAAACAATTAGAAAAATCACGAATGATGAGGTGCCGAAGGGAAATGTCTTCGAAATGGCTAAAACTGCAGGTTTGTTTGCGGTTAAGAAAACCTCGGACATAATTCCAGACTGTCATCCTTTGCCTGTAGAGTCTACTACAGTAGATTACGAAGTGGAGGGTAATCAAATTCGAATTTTGGTTGAGGTGAAGACAATTTATCGCACGGGTGTTGAGGTTGAAGCTATGCATGGGGCCAGCGTGGTAGCGCTTACGATGTATGATATGTTAAAGCCGTTGGATAAAAAGGTAGAGGTCAGCAACATAAAATTGGTCAATAAAAAGGGAGGCAAGTCAGATTATCGTGACCATTATAAAAAGCGATTAAGCTCAGGAATAATCGTTTGTTCTGATACAGTCGCAGCTGGCAAAAAAGAAGATAAGTCAGGTCAAGTAATTAGGGAAAAACTAGAACAGCATGAAGTTGACGCGGTGAATTACGTGGTTGTTCCTGATGAAATCGAAGCCATTCGTTCAGCTTTGAATACAATGGTTAACCAAGGTTTGGACTTGGTTTTGCTTACAGGCGGAACAGGATTATCACCACGTGACGTTACGCCAGAGGCAGTTGAGCCACTACTTCATCGAAAAATTCCCGGAATTATTGAAGCCTCTCGGTCTTATGGACAAGAGCGGATGCCATATGCGATGTTGAGTAGAGGCGTTTCTGGTGTAATAGATGAAACTATTGTTATCACCTTGCCAGGTTCTTCAAATGGTGCAAAAGAATCAATGGATGCGCTGATACCTCATATGCTCCACTTGTTCAGAATCTTCAAGGGCGCAAGACACAATTGACATAGCAATAGTTATTTTTTGACTACTATTGCTTCGTTCTCAACTTCTGGTTCAACCTTCACGACTCCAACCTTTTTCTCACCATCAACATCCACATCAAGAACAGCAAAACCAGCTTGCCCTAACTCGAACAAGTCGCTGAAATCGAAATGGGCTTTGCCGTCTCCTCCGGTAGATTTAGTTTGGTCTACACGTACCTGATCATCAGGTAATGAGTCGTGTTGGTAGTAAAGTCTAACGGATGCTCCAGATAATGTTTTTCCAGTGGTGTCTTTTACCGTAACAATGACAATTGTAGGCTTTTCGGTTCTACAGGAATAAGACATTACCATCATGGCAATGGCAAAAATCCAAACGACCGAATAGTTAAGCTTTGGTCCTATCATCTTCCTTTATTTTAATTATTTTCGCCTAACATGCAGACGCTGATTGGTTATTAATCAAATATACGAATAATGAGAAAAGATGGTTATTGGTGGAGTCTACTACCAGTGGTGGCGGTATTGCTTTTGAATACAGGATGTGGTACAGCTCAAGAAGAGTCTTCTAATTCCAAGGAGTCTGTAGCGGCGATAGCAGGTGGCGATTTTGGCGAAAAACCTGAGCCAATTACCTCTCAACAGGATCAGAGTAAACGTCAGCATGTTCGAATCGAAACCGAATATGGAGTTATGATTGTTGAGTTGTTTGATGAATGTCCTCAGCACCGTGACAATTTTATTAAACTGGCCAAGGAAGGGTTTTACGACGGGACAATATTTCATAGGGTAATTAACGGGTTCATGATTCAGGGAGGAGATCCTGAATCGAAAGATGCAACACCGGATCAGGTTCTTGGAAATGGTGGTCCAGGCTATAAAATTCCTGCCGAATTCAACGAAAAATATTACCACAAAAAAGGAGCTCTTTGCGCTGCAAGGCAGGGAGACCGACAGAATCCAAAAAAGGAGTCTTCGGGCTCACAATTTTATGTCGTGCATGGAAAGAAATTTGCTCCGGCGGATATTGAAATGATGGAGAAACGAACCCACCAACAAAAACAACAAACGGCAATTCAAGGATATCTTAATAAACCTGAGAATAAGCATTTGTTGGATGCTGTTATGTGGTGTCAGCAAAATCAAAAGATCGATAGCCTAAACAAAATCATTGAGTCGGTTGTGCCTCACGCGAAAGTTGACAAATTTGCATTTTCCCCTTCGCAAAAAGAAGATTATGTGACGATAGGAGGGGCACCGCATTTGGATGGAAGTTATACCGTCTTTGGTCAGGTGATTGAAGGGCTGGATGTGATTGATAAAATTGCAGCTGTGGAGTGTGGCCAAAGAAATCGACCAGTTGCCAACGTATCTATGAAAGTGTCGGTTGTTGAGCCGTAAAAGAATTTTTAAGAATGAAGGAGAGGATACAATCCCTGCTAAAAAGGATTGATGGATTTAGCGAACTTAGTGAAGAAGCAATTGAGAAGTTCAGAATTGAAGTTTTAGGAAGAAAAGGTGAGTTGACCTCGTTGTTTGATGAGTTTAAACAAGTTCCTGTGGACCTGAAAAAGGAGATTGGTAAGGAACTTAATATTGCTAGAAATAAAGCTCAAGAGAAAGTCAATGAGCTGAAGAAGAAACTGAAGGAGTCAGCAGAAAGCGTCGGTCGGTCGGTCGATTTAACGTTGCCCACTGCTTCTTACGAGCTTGGTTCTCGGCATCCGATTTCAATTATTCGAAACGAAATTATTTCGATTTTCTCCCGAATAGGATTTAATGTAACAGACGGCCCTGAAATTGAGAGTGATTGGTATAATTTCACGGCACTCAATTTTCCGGAAGAGCATCCTGCTAGAGACATGCAAGATACCTTTTTCATTGACAAGGACGTTGCTTTGAGAACGCACACATCTTCTGTTCAAGTTCGGGTTATGGAAAATCAAAGCCCACCGATAAGGACAATTTCACCGGGTCGTGTTTTTAGGAATGAAGCAATTTCTGCTAGGGCACATTGCTTTTTTCACCAAATTGAGGGTTTATATATTGATAAAGATGTTTCGTTTGCAGATTTGAAACAGACTCTGCTGTATTTCGCACAAGAAATGTTTGGTGAGAAAACGGAAATCCGTCTGAGACCATCTTATTTTCCTTTCACAGAGCCTAGTGCAGAAGTAGATGTTTCATGTAATTTATGCCAAGGAAAAGGTTGTAATGTTTGTAAGCACACTGGATTTCTAGAAATTTTGGGCTGTGGGATGGTTGACCCAAACGTTTTAGACAACTGCGGAATTGATAGTAAGGAATATACGGGATTTGCTTTTGGGATGGGAGTCGAGCGAATTGCCATGCTAAAATATGGGGTAGATGACCTTCGCTATTTTTTCGAAAACGATATTCGGTTCCTGAAGCAATTTCAGTCGGCCTAGCTAACGTAAACTCGGTTTACCCTGGGAGAAATGCTTGTTAGTATTTCGTAGGGAATGGTGTTTGTCGCATTGGCCAGTTGCTCAACAGAGATATGTGCTCCAAAGATTTCAACCTCGTCTCCAATGGACGCGTCAACCGAGGAAACGTCAATCATAGTCATGTCCATGCATACATTTCCAATAACTGGACAATAACAGCCATTTATCCACACTGATCCAACTCCGTTGCTAAACCCTCGAGAGAACCCGTCAGCGTAGCCAATTGGAATGATTGCAATTTGTCCTCCGTTTTTTAATTCCCCTTTTCTGTTATAGCCAATTGAGTCACCTGGGTTGATTTGTTTTATCTGACTTATCGTCGTGGTGAGTTGCATGGATGGTGATAGCTTGTCTTGAATTTGATTTACGACCCCGATACCATGGAGTCCAATACCAAGTCGGACCATGTCAAAATGTGCTTCTCGGAATTCTGAGATACCATTCGAGTTTAAAATGTGCTTCTTGGTTATAGTTCCAAGTTCAGAATCAATTGTTTTTGCAAGATCCGAAAAGCTGTTAATTTGTTGAATACTAAAAGCATTTTGGTTCCTGTCGTCACTTGCCGCCAAATGAGAAAAACAGCTGACAACCTCAACTTCCGGCTGAGATCGTATTAGGTCAATAAGGTTTCGGAGATCATCTTTTGTGAATCCAAGCCGATTCATCCCAGTTTCAAGTTTGAGATGAATCGGATGATCAGAAATGCCATACGCAATTAACGCGTGAATAAAGGCATCGAGTTGCTCCAAAGAGTAAATTTCCGGCTCTAGCTGATATTCAATAATGTCGTCGAAGCTGTCTTCAGATGCGTTAAGGACCATGATTGGCAATTGGCAACCGACTTTTCGTAACTCCACGCCTTCGTTGGCGAATGCCACCCCTAAGTAGTCTATATTTTCATATTCCAACAGTGAAGAAATCTGTTCGCCTCCCATTCCATAGCCCGCAGCTTTCAGCATAACCATGATTTTGGTTTCAGGTTGGAGAATAGATCGAAATACTGAAATGTTTTTTCGAATGGCAGTCAAATCTACTGTTAATCGAGTGTCATGATTCTTTAATTGCAATCGGCGAACAAGCTTTTCCAGTTTAAATTTTCTAGTTCCTTTGACCAGCAATAGCTGATTTGAAAATTGGTTCGCTTCAATGCTTAAAATAGCTTTTTCTGTATTGTTAAAGGCTTGATCACAAATAATGTGTTGAGAGATGGATGATCCTATGCCAATTACAGAATTAATTTCAAACTGCGACAGCAGTTGTTTTAACTCTGGGTAATTGTCCTCGTTTGGTAAATCTGACAGAACCACAGCAATAGGCCTTCCTTTGGAATGTTCCAAAGCTTCACTCAGTGCAATTTCAAGTGATTGAATATCGAGACTGTAAGAATCATTGATTACTGTAATTCCATTTTTGCCCGGTAGAATTTCGAGCCTCATTGCCAGTGCATGACACTGATCTATTCCCTTCTGTACATTCTTTACCCCAAGTTGGTCTGCGCAAACTATTGCATTGCTTAAGTTTTGTACCGAGGCCGGATCATGTAACTCAGATTTGTAAACCTGGTTGTTAAAACTTATCGTAGTGCCGCTTTGGATCGTAGAGATACTAACCTTTTCAGACCAATCAATTGTTTGGAACCCTGCTTTTTGAATCGTTTCAATTAGTTGGTTGGGCAAGCCACCCATTAAAAATTTGCAATTCTTAAACAGTATTAATTTCTCCAACAACTTCTCATGTCTGGAAGCAAAGCCATTGTCGTGAGTGGGCCCCAACCCAGTAAATATTCCTAGCGTTGGTTGAACAATTGTCCGCAGTTTTTCCATTTCATTTGTTGAGGAAATGCCAACTTCAAATATTCCTAATTCGTGGTTGCCGGTGAGTTCAAGAATCGATAATGGAACCCCAATTTGCGAGTTGTAGCTCTTTGGACTTCGACAAATAGAATAGCTGTTTGCCGTCAAATTGTAAAGCCATTCTTTAACCGTTGTTTTGCCATTACTTCCAGTGATTCCAATAATTGGAATTTCAAACTGTGACCGGTGGAAAGCTGCAATTTTTTGAAATGCAGCAAGGGTGTCGTCAACCAAAAGAAATGTTATTTCCTTTGGGCACGGAAGATCAGGATTAGATACAATAGCATATTTCGCCCCCATTAGTCTTGCATGTTCAATGTAATTGTGTCCATCAGTACCTGTCGTTATGGCTACGAAAAGAGTGCTTTCTGTGGGCTTAATCTTCCGGCTGTCGATGCGAATAACATCGATTTTGATCATTTCAATTAAGCCGTTTCTATCACCCGAATTTGGATAACCAAGGATGCTCGCATTGCATACGTTACAAATTTCTTTGATACTGTAGTCAAGTTTCATTTCTAGGTTATCGGATCGATTTTTTCAATTTTTGTGTTTGCTCACCTAAAGAGAAATTCATTTGAATTTCAGTTGAACTTTTTTTAGCGAACAGACCTTCATTCATCTAATAATTACGAATTTCGAATTTTTTGGCTGTATTAATAAATTAAAGGGTACGGTAAACAACAAAAGTGTTTATTTTCACTTACCCTTTATTTTGAGGATTTGAAAATGGAAGAGTTAGCGTATAAGAACATCGAGGATCTGGTTAAAACTTTAAAGAGTAAAGTAGGCAAACTAAGTTCTGGTAAGTTAGCAGCCGATGAGGTTGAAAATCTATGTTCGGTTTCGCGCGAGCTTTATGAGCGGTTGATCATATTAAAGTTTAAGGCGTTTGAGTCGGATGTGGCAAAAGAGGAGCCGAAGGCAAAGGAAGTTAAGCGGACTAAGGTTAAACAAGGGGTTCCTACAACAGGAGAAATTCAATTTGACTTCAGTGGGGTTTCGAATGATCCAGAAGACAAGACCTGTGAGAAAGAGCCTTACGATGATCCAAAACAAAGGAACTTGCTAGACGAAATTGAGGAACGTTCGGACGAGACACTTAATGAGAGATTTGCTACTGAAGAAACTGCAACCGTTGCGGATAAGCTAAGAAAAGTACCAATCCGAAATTTGAAGGATGCAATTGGGCTGAACGAAAAGTTCTTATTTATCAATGATCTTTTCGCTGGGGAAAAGGAAAACTATGATGGTGCGCTGGAAAAACTAAATGGATTCGATAATTATATAGAGGCAGATGATTACATGCGTAATCAGTTAATTTCAAAGTACGAGTGGGATCAAGATCAAAAGTCTGTTCGCACATTTATGGAACTCGTGGAGCGCCGATACCTCTAAAAATCAATTAATGTGAGAATACCTTTCCTATCACTACTTCTATTTTTTAGTTACGCCTTATTCTGTTCGGAATCTGCCTTTGGGCAAAAAAAGTTTGCCAAGAAAATAGTTGAGCAGTTGTGTTCCGAAGAATTTGCGGGAAGAGGATACGTAGATGGTGGAGATAGTTTGGCTGCCGAATTTTTGGCTGCTGAATTGAAGAAGTTCGGGGCGAAACCATTGACTGGTGCTGGATACTTTCAGCATTTTGAGATTATGGTCAATCGATTTCCGGGGGATATGAAAATTGAGCAAAGTGGGCAAAGTCTAAGGCCAGGTATCGACTTTGTAGTGGCTCCAGGATCAGCCGGTTTTCAAGGAGTTTTGAGCTCGTTTAGGGTGGTTCACAAGACCAATTTATTGCCGCAGGTTAGAGAACTGTCTAAAAATTGGCCTCCGCTAAACACAACCTTGGTGATTGATGCAGGAGGCGTTTCCAATCCCGATAGTTTGGGACTTTTACGAGAGTTGTGTTCGGCTTATGCCCAGAGAGGGCCGGTAATATGGTTAGAAACCGAAAAGTTTACCTGGGGAGTTAGTCAAACACAATACCGGTATCCAGTTTTGCGTATTAAGACGGAAAAATTTGATTATCATGATCCTCTAGAGGTTTCTATTGATGCCAGTTTGGGTAGGCACAAGACCAAGAATGTGATTGGAAAGATCAAAGGGACAAGACCCTGGAAAAAGCCATTAGTACTCTCTGCACATTACGATCATCTCGGGAAGATGGGCAGGCAAACCTATTTTCCTGGAGCAAATGACAATGCTAGTGGCGTTGCTATGCTTTTAAGCTTGGCCAAGCATTATGCCAAAGATCCGCCTAAAAGAACAATAATATTCATGTTTTTTGCAGCAGAGGAAGTGGGGATATTGGGGTCGAAGTATTACGTTGAACATCCTTTGTTTAAGCTGAAAAGAATCAAGTTTTTGCTCAATTGTGATTTGCTGGGTACTGGTGAAGAGGGTATTACCGTGGTTAATGGATCTGTGTTTAAGAAAGAGTTTGATAAGCTTGTTAGTATAAATAAGGAGAACAAATTCATCAAAAAGATAAAGGTGCGTGGCAGAGCAGCCAATAGTGATCATTATTGGTTTACTGTGGAAGGAGTTCCTTCTTTTTTCATCTATACAATGGGGGGAATTAAAGCCTATCACGATATCTATGATAAGGCAGAAACCCTTCCGCTCACGGAGTTCAATTACGTCCGAAAGCTCTTTATTGAGTTCTTAAGTAAGATCTAGTAAAGTTAGTTTTTTTGTAGTTTTTTTAACTGTTATTCAGGTATTAAGGGTGTTTTTGTGGTAATCACTTAAGTTAGTATTTGCAAAAAAGTGCTTTGCGTGGTTTTAACTGGGTACCTACGTTTGTACCCGCATTGCAACGGCAGTTAAAAAAAGAGAAAACACCCTTAGACAAGATTTATTGCAGCCGTCCACCTGGACGGCTGCGCAACTAACAGGTAACAAACAGAACATTGAAAAAGAGATACTATGAAAAGATTGATTATGCCTATAATTGGTGTGTTGATTTTAAATCATGCAATTTGACAAATTGAGCTTAACCATTCTAATTTCCGTTTGAAATCGGATGTAGTTACAGTGCGTCATGAAGCACTAACTGAACACTTTGAGTTACCTATTTCTGACGAAAACCAGGTGCGGAATTTCTCTCAAGTGCCTACAGGAAAAGTAACGACAGAAAGGCTTGAGCCTGCCGATACCCATGATAAGGCGTATTTGTTTCAAAAAGCTCAATTTATTTCTGGAGCAGGCGAAGATGTTTCTTTTTTGTCGCAAAGTAACGAGGGGATAATGGTCAGTTCTAGTTTGTCGGAGGAGGATCAAATAGCCGATAAAATTGATTTGTGGCCTAATCCAACTACTAATGGTTCATTTGCAATTAACAACAGGCTGAAAAAACCAGTAGAGATGAATGTTTATTCTATTACCGGAAAGTGTGTGGTTTCAAGAAACATCAATTTAGGATTTAATAAAATCAATGTCCCCGATTTAACCTCTGGAATTTATATCGTTCGATATGAGATTGACAATAAAGTTAGCACAGAAAAATTAGCAGCATAGCTGGGTGAGACGACACTTTAAATTTCTTTTTTGAGACCTTCAATTCTTTTGTTGGTATGTACCTTCATAATTTATTAGTTGGGTATTGGGTGTGAAGGTTAACTGAAAATTAAGTTTCATTTTTTTGGCCACACCGACAAGGACTAGACCCCAAGGGCATGGAAAATATATGAGAGGACCGAAATTGCCTAATTATGTGAATTGGATCAAGCAATTCCCAGTCTACATCCGGATTTTTCAAACCTTTGCCCCGCTTCAAGCTCCGAATGGAGCAAAAAGAAAATTTAGTTACACAAATTAAAAGTTAGAGAGAAATGAAAAATTTATTGTTAGTAGTTCTTGCCGTTGGCTGTGTTGCAAGTTCCCATGCACAGCTTAATCACGTTAACGGAAGGATTGGAATTGGGACAAAAGAGCCTAAAGATAAGCTGCATGTGAGAGATGCTGGAACAGGAGGTTTTATCGTTCAAAATAATGAGGGGGCTATTAGGCTTCAAACTCTGGGAAACGCTGCCTTTATTACCACGACTCAGGACCTGATTGTGTTCAACAAACTAATAGGAATTACCGGGGGAGCAGGAATTGCCGCTTCGAACCATACTGATTTGCCGATTCGAGTTGGTGGAAAAAACAGATTTATAATTAAGACAGGCGGAAATGTTGGGATTGGTACTAGCAATCCTGCTCATCGATTAGATGTCAATGGAGACATTCGTTGTGAATCTGTAAGGGTAGTTGTTGACGTTCCAAATTCTGATCATGTTTTTGCCGATGACTATAAGCTGTTAAAAATTGAAGAGGTTAAAGAATTTGTACAGGCTAAAAAGCACTTGCCAGAAATTCCATCTGCCGCTGAATTCAAGGCAAATGGTTACAATGTTGGAGAAATGGACGACTTGCTTTTGCGAAAAGTAGAAGAGTTGACTTTGTACATTATTCAACTGAAAGAGGAAATTGAGGCATTGAAAGCTGCCGATGCAAAAGCCGCTGAGTAATTTGGTCTATTGTTCAATCGTGAAATCAAATTTTATGACGAATATAGCGATAGGTGCAGTGCTTGTAATGTGTGTAAATATTCTTAGTGCGCAGAGTATTAGGAAAGATTACCGGGAAATGACCCAATCGGAGCGTGATGCATTCATTAGTGCGCTGTACAGTTTAAGAAGCGGTTCTAACTTATTCGGTGACCTTGCAAATTATCACGCTACCGAAATGCAGGATATCCATTTTAACGATGCACCACGTGATGTGTTTTTAGCATGGCACCGACGACAAATTTTAGAATTAGAGCATGGCATGCAAGGAATAAATCCAAGGCTGAGTATTCCTTACTGGCATTGGCCTACCGATAATTCTGCAAGTTCAGATTTGTGGAGTCAGGATTTTCTCGGTCAATTTAATGGGCCGTGGAATTTAAATCGTCAGTTGAGAGGAAGTTTGCCGACTCAACGAGAGATTGATAATGTTCAATCAATATCCAATTTTGACAATTATACACGAACATTCGAGAGAGGAAATGTTCACGTTGCTGGTCACAGCTGGGTTGGTGGAACAATGTCTTCTATGCGGTCTCCAAACGACCCGGCGTTCTATCTGCACCATGGAATGGTCGACAAATTATTCCAGGAATGGGTGGAAGCAAATAATGCTTCAGCAAGTAGTGATTTGTATCAAAGAACGGATATGCCTAGGTATGATGGAACGTACACTTTCGATGGAGAGACATTGCCATCTGTTGATCCAGATGATATTGTTGACAGTAGAATGTTTGGTGTTTTTTACGCCGAGAATGGGCGAGTAAATATGAACAATTACTCGGTTACCAATAACGATCATGATGAGGAGACTTTTTATTATCAATTTAGAATTGATGCTGGAAACAACTTCACCGTACCTGCGGACAGAACTGCAACCATAGAATCGGTAAATGAAATTCGATTGGAACCTGGTTTTTTTGCAGCGCCTGGCAGTACATTCAACGCTCTAATCGATAGGGACAACAACGTTGACAGAGTACGAATGTCTTTATTTGCTGATCGAGTTGTCAATGAGACGCAGGCTTATGTTTACCCAAACCCGGCGGTTGACAAAATATTGGTACAAGCCAACGGGTCATTTGATCATGCTTTGGTGTCAGTCGTTTCGGTGAGTGGCAAATCAGTATTGAGTGCAAGCCTAAATAGCCCAAGCGATGAAATTAACGTGTCTTGCTTGAAATCAGGAATGTATATCGTTACGATTAACATTGAAGGTCAAGCCCCAATAACCACCAGGTTTTCTAAACTTTAATTATCCACTCAGCGCGACAATGTCGCGCTGAGTTTTTCGTTTAATAACTAAATCAATCAAGAATTGCTTTAATTCCCGGAAGTTCCTTGCCTTCAAGATATTCGAGCATTGCACCACCTCCGGTGGAAACATGGCTAACGTGATTGGAAAGCTCGAACTTATTAATTGCCGCAACTGAATCCCCTCCTCCGATTAAGGAAAAGGCCCCTTTTTGTGTTGCCTTCACTACTGCAAGAGCAACTTTTTTAGTTCCATGCTGGAAGTTGGCCATTTCAAAAACGCCCATTGGTCCGTTCCAAAGAATTGTTTTTGAATTTTCAATACAATCTGCGTACTCTCCCATGCTTTTTTCGCCTATGTCCATCCCCATCCATCCGTCAGGAATTTCTGCGGTGTTGACAATTTGCTTTTCCGCATCGTTGGAAAATGCGTTAGCAGCGATAGTGTCTTCCGGCAGCAAAATGTTTACATTTTTGGTTTTTGCGTTAGCAAGAATTTCTTTAGCAGTTTCTATATAATCGTCTTCAACGAGTGAGTTTCCAATTACCCCGCCCTGAGCTTTTGCAAAGGTATACGCCATTCCTCCGCCAATTAAAATGTTGTCTACCTTGTTGATAAGGTTTTCAAGGATTTCAATTTTGGAAGACACTTTGGCGCCCCCAACAATTGCCGTTACTGGAGATTGGTTGTGGTCAAGCACCTTAGAAATGCTTTCTATTTCCTTGTTGATAAGCGTACCGAACATTTTGGCTTCAGGGAAAAAATCCGAAATAACAGCAGTTGATGCATGGGCCCTATGGGCAGTCCCGAATGCGTCGTTTATGTAGAGGTTGCCATGTTGCGATAATTTCTTCGCAAAATCACGATCACCAGATTTTTCATGAGGATAGAAGCGCAAGTTTTCCAGCAGCAGGATTTGTCCTGGTTGCAACTTAGCAGAAGCCTCAAATGCATCTTCGGAAATTGAATCCGACACAAAGTTTACTTCATGTCCAAATACACGTTCACACTCCGCAACAATATGCTTTAATGAAAACCGATCTTCCGGTCCTGATTTTGGGCGGCCTAGGTGAGACATTAAAACAACGCTGCCTCCCTTGTCTAGTACCTGTTGAATGGTAGGCCAGGCAGCTTTGATTCTCGTATTGTCGGTCACCGAAAACGTCTCTTTGTCCAATGGGACATTAAAGTCTACCCTAATCAAGGCCTTTTTACCCGAAAAATCAAACGTGGCAATATCGTTCATGATAAAAATTTGGTTTTATGTATCGCAAATTTAAAGGAAATCCGAAGTCTGAATAATGCTATTTTTGGTCTTATGTTTTTCCGTGATATTGTTGGACAAATGGAGGCTAAACGACAACTGATTGCAAGTGTGTCGGAAGGAAGGGTAAGTCATGCGCAAATGCTTAAGGGACCTATTGGCTCAGGCAATCTAGCTTTGGCACTAGCTTATTCACGATATGTGCTTTGCACCAATCGGTTGCCCGAAGATTCATGTGGGGCGTGCCCTTCGTGCTTGAAGGTGGATGGTTTATCTCATCCGGATTTGCATTTTTCGTTTCCAGTAATTCTTAGTTCTGGCGTAAGAATGTCTGATCATGTTCTGAGTGATTGGAGAAACCTAGTTTTGTCAAATCCTAATATATCTAGTCAAGAATGGTACCTAGCCATCGGCGGAGAAAATAAGCAGGGTGTAATCGGAAAAGATGAAAGCGAAAATATTCTTAAGAAGCTGTCTTACAAGTCGTACGAGGGCGGCTACAAGATAGTCATGATGTGGTTGCCAGAAATGATGAATGTGGCAGCTTCCAATAAACTTCTTAAAGTAATAGAGGAGCCTCCGGAAAAAACACTGTTTTTGATGGTGGCACACCACACAGAAAATATTTTGCCGACTATTTTGTCCCGGACGCAAGTAGTTTCTGTTCCAAGGTTCACGAATGCGGCCATAGAGGAGTACCTCATTGAGCGAGCTCAGCTCGAATTTGACACTGCTAAAAATGTGGCGAGTTTAGCAGAAGGAAACTTGCAGGAAGCGATTAGAATTACTAAGGCTAGTGAAGAAGGAAGCGACAATTTTTCGCGATTTGTAGAATGGATGAGGCTTTGTTTTAAGCGCGACGTTATTAAGGCGATTGACTGGTCTGAGGAAATGGCTTCGGTGGGTCGTGAAAGACAAAAGCAACTCGTGTTATTTGCATTAAATATGATTCGGTATAGTATTGTTGGAAACTACACAAACATGAAGTTGGTCAAAATTGAAGGAGAAGAGCGTGAATTTCTGGGCAAGTTCGCCAAGTTTATTACCAATAATAATATTGTTCAACTTACTCAGGAACTTAATGATGCTCATTATCATTTAGAGCGAAACGCCAATCCTAAAGTTCTTTTTGTGGATTTGTCGTTTAAGATTTTTAAACTACTTAAACTTGCTTGATTCAACTGGCTGGGTCGTTTTTGTGTTTGCTGCCGATATTTGAAAATAAGGTGGTCTGCAGTTGTTTTGTTAAACAACGGTTTAACAGGGAGGAGTAGAGTCAAGTTTGCTGAAAGAATATGAGTCAGGAATTAAAACTTAAATGTTATGAAGCTTGTCGTAATTACGCGGAAGAAAAGATAAGTACAACGCAGTCTACGATAGCGGAGTACAGACAAGCCGCCAACAATGAAACAAAAAGTACCGCTGGGGATAAACATGATGTTTCACGGGCAATGATGCAGCTAGAGCAGGAGAAGTTTGCCAAGCAGTTGCAGCAGAACAAAAAGTTAATGGCTGTACTTTCTCAAATAGACCCGTCTAAACTGTGTAAGGTTGTGGAAATGGGAGCTTTGGTTACTACTGATTCCGGGAAGTTCTACATTGCCATTGGAGCAGGGAAATTGTCATCTGAAAATGTAATGGCGATTTCTTTAGCATCTCCAATCGCACAAAAAATGTTCAAGTGCTCGGAAGGTGAAATATTCGAATTTAATTGTAAGAAAATTAAGATTAGGAGTATCTATTAGCTTAAATAAGCTGTTTGGCCTTAAAAACTGCGGTACTCTCTGTTTATTAGCAGTAATTGGTAATTTTACTCAAAAGTTAGCGGGCCATCTCTGTTCGGTTAATGGTTCGTTGGTTGTTGAAACGCATTTACAATGAGACCTTTGAATAATTCAGATTGAGGTTTTGGAAACTGTTTAGTGTGACTTTT
>JAHDGY010000020.1 GCA_020631555.1 Flavobacteriales bacterium
CCGAACATTGCTTAATTCAACAGCTTTCAATTTGAACTCCTTGCTGTAATAACGTCTTCCTCTTCCCATCACTTAAACATATTAATTCATGCTTAACTATAGTGTCCAGATAAAGGTAGAAGGTCCACCAAATAAATGTAGCTGGTTCAGGTCAATTTTATTCCAAGAAGCTGCTAATTCAAAACCGTGAACAACTTCGTTAATATCAAAATCCTAGACTTCATTATTTCATTTGCTGTGTAAATTCATCGTAGGTTGGCAAACCTGCTGAACTCCACTTTGCAAGTATTTTGTCCTTTTCAAGGTACACCAAACCAGGATTGTCCCGAACAACAATTTTCAGCTCAATTGGATCATTGACGTAAAAATCGAAATTGATCGGAATATTCTGCTCAGCCAACAACTCTTTCACTTCGTCCAAGCTGATGCACGACAAGAGTGCCGTTTCATACCCATCCTTCCTTGCTTGTTCAGCAAAATCACTCATCTTGGTTAACCCCAGATAATTTGTTTTTAGCAAATCATACGCTACAATCCAAATTATCTTATCCCTTGTCAACACGTAATCAGTCACATTAATGCAGCATGGATTATTTGGAGGCTCAATAACTGAATCAAAACGCTTTTGAAATTTCCACTCCGCACTATAACTAGCACTGTCTTGTGAATACTGTTCGGCAGAAGTGGCGTACTTTTGACCAGTATTCTCATTCTGTAACTCCACATATGGCTCAGAATAACCTTCATAATACTGGGTTTCTACATCCTGAACTACGCTTTCTAATTTCAAATGATCAGTTCCCAGGCGATCGTAAGGCATTGAAAGCCTAAGATCCTGAATTGAAGGAGCAACTGCCTTAATAATTGGCTGGTTTTCTGTGTTAATCCATTCCCATTCCTCAGCGCTAGGGAATTCTTTCTTCCCCATTTCAAAAGTCATGGTTTCGCCGCTCGATTTGTGCTTGTAGGTCAACAAGGTTTTGAATGTTCCATCAACCCCATTGTTCATTTGTTCATAAATGGAATTCCCAACCTTATAGGGCCTGTAATCTTTTATAGGCAGGTAAGTTTTGGTGTACAACGAAAAACCAAAGCACAAGACCCCAACAAAAGCAATAATTCCAAATTGCTTGGCCCTGCCATTCCACGGCATTGCTTTAATGGCAACAAATCCAACGCAGGCCACAATCGTGAACCATGTCGGAAACCACCATCCGAATAACCCCCCACCAAAAAACGCCACCAAAAGAATTGAAGCTGGAAGAATGATCAAGTCCTCCAACTTTTCGTTTCGCTTAATTTTTCCTTGTACAAAAAAAAGTATTAGCGTAAAAAATAAGAGGGTAATATCCTTGTAAAAGGACTCCCAAGGTGTAAGAGACCTTCCTACAGAATCTTTAAGTGCATCACCAAAACACCCACAGTCTGTAACACAAATTCTATCAAACGACTCATTTTCAGCAATCCACACTGTATCCGATCCCTTCATAAAGTATGCAGACGGATCACCAGATTGAACTTGAAATTGACCAGAAAGAAGAGTTTCTGTGTGATTCAACCGGCCGGCAATTTCATCTGATAACAAAACCTCCTTGGCCTTTTCAAACTGAATCTTCGCCTCTTCAAAATTTTGATCTAATAACGCAATATCTCCCTCTGTCACAAATGCAGAATAATCAGCAAAAGCTAATTGCTCATCATTACAAGTGGCTGTAAAACTAGTTAACCACGAAAAGAATACGATCATGCCTAAAATCAGCCACGAAGCCATGCGAAACGCAGTTCCAAACAAAACTGCAAATCCAAGCATAACCTCTGTCGAGGCAATAACTAAGGCCAAAACAAAAGACCAGTCATGAAACATCGCCCAGAAAGCGCCTAGTGAATTTTCGTCAAAGTACTCCTCCAACTTGAATCCAAAGCCCATCGTATCATTGGCCTTTATCATCCCTGAAACAATAAACAAGGCTCCAACAAAAATTCGTGAAAAATTGACAGCAAAGGTTGTCGTTTTTGCTCCCAAGAGCAACAAAGCCCCCAATAAAAAAGCACTTCCACCTGCCATGTAGAAGATATTAAATTCATCAGGTTGTGGTCCGGCAGTAAACCAGAGTATTCCAGAAATGAGAAAAACGCCTCCTAATAACTTTGCAACATAGTTATTCATGAAATATTTTTTGATTCAAATAAAGTTATGTTCGGTTTGGTATGTCAACTTTTAACAGCAATTTAACCATCCACGAATCACTCTTTGGCAATTCGACGGATGCACTAAACCCTTCCTTCTTCCAACAATATCAATGCAAATACAGCATAATTTACTATGTCGTAATAATTCGCATCGATTCCCTCAGAAATCAGTGTTTCACCATCGTTATTTTCAATTTGTTTTACACGCAATAACTTCATCAGTATCAAATCTGTCAACGATGAAACGCGCATATCCCTCCAGGCCTCACCATAATCGTGATTCTTCTTCTCCATTAAGGCCTTCGCCTCCGAGTAATGCTTTGTATACAGATGTAAGGCTTCCTGCTCTTTTAATTCCAAACGGGAATCACCTTTTAGTTCCATTTGAATTACCCCCATAATGCAGTAGTTCACAATGGCGATAAATTCACCTTCAACACCTTCCCCAACCCTATTCTCTCCAGTCTCTTGAATAGTTCGAATGCGATTGGCTTTGATAAATATTTGATCCGTCAATGAACTAGTCCTGAGAATTCGCCAAGCTGTTCCGTAATCAGACGTTTTTTTCACGAAGATATCGGTACATTTGTTCCTTACCGTATCGTACTGCTCCGAAGTATTTGGCGCTGCTTCAATCATTAACTTTTTTGGAAAGTGAAAGATACATTTTTTTGTCAGAAACAAACGATAAACTGTAAGGGTAGACTTATTGATTTGACGTATCCAAAGGTGATGGGAATAGTTAATCTAACCCCAGATTCTTTCTACGATGGAGGCAATTTAAAATCTGACCTTGAACTTCTAAATCAGGTTGAAAAACTTCTTTTGGAAGGCGCTCATTTTATTGACGTTGGGGCAGTTTCGTCTCGACCCGGAGCGGAACCAGTTTCCACTGAAACAGAATTAAATAGGATATTACCTGCTATTGAAAAGCTAATTCAAAGATTTCCCGAAGCACTGATCTCAGTTGATACCAACCGGAGCCTGGTAGCGGAAAAATCATGTCAAATCGGAGCTTCAATTATAAATGATATTTCTGCTGGAGATTTTGATGAGAAAATGTTCGATACGATTGCTAAATGCAGAGTCCCCTATATAATAATGCATACTCAGGGAACGCCGCAAAATATGCAAGACAATCCTACCTACAGCAATGTTACTCTAGATGTAGTCAAGGAGTTGAGTTTTAAAATCAAAGCACTAAAAAAGCTTGGAGTATGCGATATCATTGTTGATCCTGGATTTGGATTCGGAAAAACATTAGAGCACAATTACCAATTGCTTCGGGAGTTGGACCAGTTTAAGATCCTTGGGCACCCTATCTTGGCTGGAATCTCTCGAAAATCAATGATTTACAAAACCCTGAATAACAAACCACAAGATGCACTAGTAGGTACGATTGTCGCCAATACAATCGCCCTACAGCATGGAGCTAAAATACTACGTGTCCACGACGTTAAAGCTGCAGTGGACACAATCGCCATTCAGGCCCTAACAATTAACACATGATCTACGAGTTTAATGGTTTTAAGCCAGTTATTGACAAAAGTTCATTTATTCACCCACAAGCCACAGTAACAGGAAATGTTATTATCGGCAAAAATGTCTACATAGGGCCGGGAGCAGCAATACGTGGAGACTTTGGCAAAATTATGATCGAAGATGGTTGCAACGTGCAAGAAAACTGTACTATTCATATGTTTCCAGGAGTAACCGTCACACTGCACGAATCAGCTCATATTGGCCACGGCGCAATTATTCACGGGGCAACCATAGGACGAAACTCTCTGGTGGGAATGAACGCAGTTATTATGGACGAGGTTGAAATCGGTTCAGAATGTATCGTGGGAGCACTGAGCTTCGTTACCGCAAAATCAAAAATTGAAGATCGGAAGGTTGTTGCAGGAAATCCCGCCAAAATAATTAAGGAAGTAAGTGATGAAATGATTGCATGGAAGACCGAAGGAACCAAAATATATCAAAGTTTGCCACAGGCATGTTTTAACAGCCTAAAACCATGTGATCCCCTGCGAGAGATAGAAACAGATAGACCAACGCAACAAGCCAATTACAAAACTTGGAGTAGCCAATAGTAAAATTGAACCTCATCAGGCACTCATTGTTATAAATAGAATAAGCATATACCCTAAGTATGTTCCTAGTAATAAAATTCCTTTAGACCTATCAAGCTTTTGACCGAATAAAAGTAAAGGCAATAATAAAAGAACTACCCCTAACATCCATAGAAGATCAAATTTCAGTACAGATTGCACAACGCCAATTGGCCTAACCATGGCTGTAATACCTAGAACTACTGTTGTATTAAATATATTAGAGCCTATTAGATTACCAACAGAAATGTCCGTTTGCTTCCGGTATGCGGCTATTCCTGATGTTACTAGTTCAGGAACGGAAGTCCCAAATGCAATTATTGTAACCGCAATTACGTGTTTTGACAATCCCGCCTTGGTTGCAATTCCTACTGCTCCAGACAGCATCCACTCCGACCCTAAATACAAACCTAACAATCCAATTAGCAAGAAACCACAAGAGATTGACAGTAAAGGTCTGTTTCCAGATTCACTAGCCTGCTCTAATTTCGTTTCCCTGCGAGAAGCTCTGATAAGCCAAACAGTATATCCGACCACTAGAATGAAAAGCAATGCCCCTTCCCATCGCTGAATTTGCCCATCAAAAGCAAATCCATAGAACAACAAGCTACAAATCAATAAAACAGGCCAATCGACTCGTTTGGTTTGTCTACCGACGACTAAGGGAAAAATCAGAACCGTAATCCCTAGCACGAGGCCCAAATTGGCAATATTAGACCCAATTACATTTCCAACTGCAATTTCTGGATTGCCCCCAAGAGCGGCGTTTATGCTAACAATCAGTTCCGGGGCCGATGTACCAAAAGATACTACTGTAAGTCCTATTACAAGAGGAGAAACAGACATTAACTGGGCTAAGTTAACAGCACCTTTAACAAGTAAATCTCCACCAAAAACTAAGGTTGCAAGCCCCAATAGGAGCAACAGGATGTCTATAATCATTAATCTTTAAATTGATTACGAACAGATTCTTCAATATCGTCTATTGGATTGATCTTCCTAAGATCCTCTGTAATATCAGAAGTTGAATTTTGAATATCTCTTTGAATGTCTTGGGTAGCGTCCTTCATTTGCCGAATTGTTCGCCCGAGAGTTCTCGCCAGACCAGGAATACTTTTTGCACCAAAGAACATGAGTACAAAAATTAAAATGGTCAAAACCTCCCCCTCACTAACGCTATTAAAAAAAAGTAATACCGACATCTTATCAACGAACATTCGTGTCGCAAAGGTAACAAGTTCTAACACCCGAATGGCATTTGTCAATCTATTTTACAGCCTAAGCGCAATACCAGAAAAGAATTCAACCAAAATACAATTTGTCCATTCTTTCTGAATTTCTGGACAATCGAGTAGGAATGTAGGGATTAGTTCCCTATCTGTCCTCTCACACCACCGTACGTACGGTTCCGCATACGGCGGTTCATTAAGCAAATAATCAATTTAAGTACATCTGTGTTAAACTGATGTAGCCTTTCTGTTGTAGACGTTCGTTAGTGATTGTTCCCTTAAGCACATAGCTGTGAGTTGTATGCCAACCACCCTTTCGGGTGTTCGCCCAAGTATAGGCGTTGCGCTTATCCATCCCCAGCTTTACTAGTGCTTTGAACTTTGTTCGTATGCGTTTCCATTGTGTCCAGATGCAGTAACGCAATCGACTTCGTATCCACTTGTCCAGTGTATCTAAGTGTGTCTTGGCATCAGCTAACTTGAAGTAGTTAATCCAGCCTCTACTTAACGCATTGAGAAGAGATAATCGGGCCTCCATTGATATTGACCATGTTTTGCTTGTAAGTGATTTCACCTTCCGTTTAAAATGGCCATAACTCTCAGAGGCGATCCGAAGACGGTATCCGAATTTCCCCCGGTAGAAACTGTAGCCCAGTAGCTTCATCGAAATTGGACGGCGTATTCCGCTTTTGTTACGATTTACCTTCAGCTTCAATTCATTTTCAAGGAAGTTTATAATGCTTTGCAGCACCCGTTCTGCCGCCCGTGGGCTTTTAACGTAGATACTGCAGTCATCAGCATAACGAACAAACCTGTGTCCCCGACTTTCCAGTTCCTTGTCCAACTGATCAAGTAGAATATTCGACAACAGCGGACTTAACAGACCGCCTTGAGGTGTGCCTGTCCAGTTTGGACGAACCACTCCTGTATGCATCACTCCACTTTGAAGATACTTGCGAATTAATTTCAAAACACGCGGGTCTTGTATCTCCTGACTCAGCAGATGCATCAAATAATCGTGATTAACCTTATCAAAGAATTTCTCCAGGTCTAAATCTACTATGGATGTGTAGCCCTCATTCAGGTATAATTGGGACTGGATTACAGCCTGATGTGAATTCCTGCCTGGCCTAAACCCATAACTACCTTCCGAGAAACTACCCTCATAGTGCTTTGTTAAGACCTGGCTTATCGCTTGCTGGATTAGTCTGTCCCTAGTGGTGGGAACTCCTAACTGTCTTACCCCGGTATCTCTCCCGTTTTACAGGTTGTGGTTTGTTAGACCCTCCCTGGGTAAGAACAATAACTTCTGCTCCATATATCTGCCACATTTACATCCGCAGCTTCCTGTGTAGTTTCGGACTTCGTTTCGTTTAGCAAGCTCATCCAACCGCGACTGCCTCCATATGTGATTCCTGTTCGTCAGACCAGAGCTTTGCCGCCAAATTCCTTCAGATTCCACCTCGCGGTGGACAACCTTGCCTTTAGCTAACACTTCCCACTACAAAGGCCTGTTCGGGACTTTAACCCTAAAATTATTGCCCATGCCAGACACATCAAAAAAAATGGCACCCGCAATCGGGTGCCATTCAAATAATCTATTGCCTTTGCTTAGGGCTTCTTTCTATCAGGAAGACCATAAACAGGCATCAACTTATCTTTTGCAATATCAATAACACTCGTTGTTGCAACACAGATTGAAGAATAAGTTCCTACAACAACTCCAACCATTAAGGCGAATACAAATCCCTTAATTGTGTCACCTCCAAAAACGAAAATCATTAGCAACACCAAGAAAGTAGAAACCGACGTATTCAAGGTACGGCTCAACGTACTGTTCAAAGCGCTGTTCACTACCTCCTCCACATTTTCCCTTTTGTGTACACCAATATACTCTCGAATTCGATCAAATACTACAACGGTATCATTTATGGAATAACCAACCACTGTCAAGATTGCTGCAATAAACGCCTGGTCAATTTCCATTGAGAATGGAAGAATTCCCCAGAAAATAGAGAATATTCCGAGTACAACTAACACATCATGGAACATTGCCAACAATGCACCAACACCAAATACCATTTTACTAAACCTAAACCTGATATAAAGGAATATCGCAATAAGCGCAAATAAGATTGCCTTGACAGAACTCCAAATCAACCCAGAAGATATACTTGGGTCAACCTGCCTACTCGCTGCCTTGGTCGCCTTGTTTCCTAAACCATCCAAAGTACCCATAAGAAGCATTTCCACTTCTTCAGCTACCTCAGGTCCAGTTTCCTTGATTCTATATTTAGTAGTGATCTCAAGCGTGTTTTCATAAGAAGCACCTACCGTCTTTACTTCCGGAGATTGCTTCACACCATCCTTATCCAGGAAAACATTTGCTAACGCATTTTTAATAGTTGATTGATCTGGAGATTCTTCAAAAGCGACTCTATACTTTCTTCCACCTGAAAATTCAACACCTGCATCCAATCCTCTAACAACGAGCGAGGTAACACCAGCAATAATCACCAATAAACTAACGCCGTAGTACACTTTTCTTTTCTTGATAAACTGAATAGCTGTTTTTGTTAACCAATTTTCAGTAGCCTTGGTTGAAAACGAAACTTCCTTCTTAGCATCTAACATATAGCTAAAAATTAATCTCGTTATAAAAATAGCAGAGAACAAAGAAGTAAAAATTCCGATAATTAAAGTAGTCGCAAATCCTTTAATCGGCCCCGACCCAAAATAAGCTAGAATGATAGCTGTCAAAAGCGTGGTAACGTTGGCGTCGACAATTGCCGAATATGCCCTCTTATATCCATCTGCAATTGCAAGTTTCAATCCTTTGCCTGCTCTCAATTCCTCTCGAATTCTTTCGTAAATCAGTACGTTGGCATCAACCGACATACCAATAGTAAGCACAATACCTGCAATACCAGGAAGTGTAAGCGACGCAGTTAACGCTGCTAACGTTCCTACAATCAAAAGGACGTTAATAACTAGCGCGATATTGGCAACCACACCTGCTTTTGCATAATAAAACACCATGTAAATCAGTACAATCAACAAAGCAATCATGAATGATCTGAAACCAGAATCAATATTTTCTTTTCCAAGGATTGGTCCAACAATTGCCTCATCCACAATTTTTGCTGGCGCTGGTAACGCTCCGGCCTCTAAGATAGACGCTAGAGCCTTAGCCTCATCAATTTGGAAATTCCCACTAATTTCTGTCTGACCACCGGTGATTTCCCCTTGAACAATTGGACACGAGTACACAACATCATCCATTACGATCGCTACTGCTTTCTTGATATTCTTCTTAGTCATGTCTGCCCATGCAATAGCTCCATTTTGGTCCATTCCTATATTTACCGTGATCTTTCCTGTTTGATCCGTTCCTTGCATTGCTCTAGTAATGTTTTCACCATCCACGTAAGGAGTTCCATTTTCGGTCTTTTTAATACCATACAAGGACAAACCTCCATTCTCTGCTTTTGCATCGTAGCAAATCTGCAATCTTCTATCCAATAGTCCTTCCTCTCTGGCTATACGAAGAGCAGCACTAAACACAGCAGTATCCTTAGTCGCTATATAACCAATTCTAGCTCCAGGAAACCATCTCGTTCTGTCCTGATTAATATTTGGCGCAACCCGTCTTTGGAATACATACTTTTTACCAAGCTCCTCCTCCGACAAATCTGAATTTGGATCATCTTCAGCTAATTCGTCTCCGTTTGCTGTATCACCGTTTAAACTATCTAACTCGTCCAATTCAGCAGCCAACAAACTATCCTCTTCCGAATCGAAAGAAGCAAGTTCATCAGTGGACTCTGCCGCACCAGTTGAATCTACATCTGTATCTACACTGTCGGCCTTTTCATTGTCTTCACCAAGCCAAAATTCCGGATACATTCTTCGAGAAACTTTTTCCTCGATAGCCGTAAGCATCTGAAACGCCTCATTATTTGGGTAGGTCTCCCAAAACGAAAGATTGGCCGTAGATTGAAGCAGTTTCCTAATCTTACCAGCATCATCAATACCAGGCAAATCGACAAAAAGACGCTGCGTACCACTTTGTTTCTGAATTGTTGGCTGAGACACTCCGAATTTGTTAATTCGGGCTTCAATAATTCTTTCCGTTTTGTCAATGGCAGTTGCTGCTTCTTCTTTTAAGATTTCGGCAATCGCATCATCCGACAAGTCCAAAGGATACTTCTCCTTATCAGCAAGGTAGTAGTACCTCGCTAAACTAGCACTCGGATCGTCCTTGTTAAACTCTTTAAATTCCTGTAAAAACATGTCAACGAAATCTCCTTGAGACCCTCCATCAACAAATTTCTCTAACGCCGCTTCATAAGGCTTTCTAAATCCAACTTCAATCGGGTTTTTAGCTAAATTATCTACCAAACCAGTGGCAGAAACTTCCAATGTCACGCTCATACCTCCCTGAAGATCAAGACCAAAGTTGATTTGACGACTCTTACATTGCTCGTAAGTCATCCCAAAAATTGGATACACGCCATCGTTTACATGCTCTTGGTGATATTCTTTCTCAAAATGATCAAGAACTCTACCTTCGCCTGCAGGCTTGGTGATATCCACAACTTCTGATCCATTAACCCACTGGTCTGGATTCTCTAGTTTGACATTTGAAAGTTGGTTTTTAGCATAGGTCTCTGCTTTAGAGTCCACACCGTTCACAACCCATGAAAACGACAACTGGTATAAACAGGCCACTAAAAGCAACACCGTAAACACCCAAATTGTTCCTCTGTTTTGCATACAAATATTTTTAGGGGTGCAAATATAGAAACAACTATCTGAAATTGCCAATCTGAAGACCAGTGTTGTACGCTTAAAGCGATATTTTTTCGATGATTATGAGTTTAACTAATCTTCATTATCTTTGGCAGTATGCGATTGGTATTATTTTTTGTAGCAGTATGGGTCGGATTAGATACTTGTTGTCAAAGTCGTTACTTTTTTACCGAGGCAAACCAACCATTAGTTATCAATAACGGTGATACATTGGACCTCGCTTGGTTTGGTGGGTTAAATAGCCCTCAATTTTCAAAAATGGACATTAATGGCGATAACGTTGAAGACCTTGTGATTTTCGATCGGTCAAGTTTCAAAACAATTTGCCTACAAGCAGAAGGGAAGAATAGCAGAAAGTATACACATGTACCCAAGTTAGAGACGGGGTTCCCACCTGAATTGGTTAATTGGGCTCTGTTTCGTGATTATAATTGTGACGGAAAAAAAGACATTTTCACTTCTTCAGTCGGAGGCATCCACGTGTACGAAAATGTTTCAGCGGATACACCAATATTTGTTAAACGAACGGACAAATACTTGCCTTCACAACAGGCTATTCTAACCAATCTTTATGTTCCAGGAGCAGATATACCGGCTATTGAAGACATTGACGGCGACGGAGATTTAGACATTCTCACTTTTGGGCTTGTTGGTAGTTATTTAAGGTACCATCAAAATCTTTCGATGGAAAAATATGGCGTTTGCGATAGCCTTACTTATGAATTGAAAAATAGATGTTGGGGTCATTTTTCGGAAGGTCTGTCCACCAACGACGTCAAACTTTTTGATACCTGCAACAGCAATGTGATCGACCCCCGAGGTTCAGATGAAATTGAACCAAGATTCCATGCAGGATCTACTGTTCTCAGCATTGATTTAGATGGAAATAAAGTGTATGATGTTGTTTTGGGCGACATAAGTTTTAACAACGCAGTTTCCATTGTTAATGGCGGAACTGCTCCGAACACTAATTCCTCGATGAAAAGTACAGAGTCTAATTTTCCGTCAAATTCCGTTCCAATTGATGTTAGGGTATTCCCAGCAATATTTCACGTGGATGTCGATAATGACGGTCGACGTGATCTATTAGCCTCCCCCAACGTAAAAACATTTGGGTTGGACAATATGAACGTTTGGTATTACGCTAACAAAGGAACTGATGATGTTCCAATATTTGATTTCGTTCAAAAAGATTTTCTAACTAATGAAGGAATAGACATGGGACGAAATTCGGTGCCAGTTCTGTTCGATTTAGATGGCGACAAAGATCTAGATCTTTTCATCGGTGGTAAGGGTGATTTTGACCAAGCGTCGGACAAAGTTATTCCTAAGCTGATGGTCTATGAAAATACCGGCAACGGCCAAAACCCAAAATATGAACTCTATATGGAAAGCATTGTAGATTTCCAATCGGCAGGATTTACAGAAAGTTTGCGCCCTACCTTTGGAGACCTAGATAATGATGGAGACCCCGACATGTTGATAGGTGATAAAGACGGACATATCCATTATTTTCCAAATATAGCTGGAGCCAATAAGCCAATGAATTTCGGAACACATTTCCCACAAATCAAGGATAAAGATGGAAATACGATTAATGTTGGAGTTCAAGCTTCTCCGTTTCTTTTCGACATTGACGAAGATGATGATCTGGACCTAATTATTGGAGAAGAAAAAGGAAATTTGAACTTCTATCGAAACGAATCTAAGGACAACTATAGTTTTGAGTTGATAACCGATTCTCTTGGCGATATCGACGTAGGAAAGTGGGGTGAGGATTTAATGGGAGTACCCTATTTTTTCAAAGATACGAATGGTAAAATTCAACTTTTCATGGGGTCAGCGGACGGACACGTGATTCACTATAATGACATCTCGGGGAATTTGGGTGGCAGTTTTAACCCTGTGGACACAATTTTTTCTAGAAATATATTTGGTTCGCTATCGAGTGTAGCTGTCGGAGACCTCAACGGAGATAACATTATGGATTTGATTGCGGGCAACGCTCGTGGCGGATTGCAGTATCTTTCAGGAATCCCTGAGAACATATTCACTTCGGTTGAAGAACCCAATCCTAAATTTGATTTTGGGATTTTTCCGAATCCAGCGAGTGACGAAATCTCACTTAAAACGGATCTGGCCGACTTCTCTGTGCATATTTACGATATGCTAGGAAGACACCTACAGGAATTTAAATTTGCACCTGAACGAATAGACGTTTCAAACTTGTCAAATGGCACATATTTGTTGCAGCTCAAAACCTCCTTTGGGCTTTACACCAAGAAATTTTCAATTCAGAAGGGAAACTAATGAGATAGTTCCTTCACACAACTAAAAGCCATTAACGCCATACCAACTTCTAAGGCAGATTCATCAACGTTAAATGTAGAAGTATGTAAACCTGGAGCCTTTTCATTCTCTGACGCTGCAACCCCCAAGCGGTAAAAACATCCGGGAATTTCCTGTGCAAAATATGCAAAATCCTCGGCTGTCATTCTCAAGTCGAGATCAACAACATTTTCACTTCCCAATAATTCCAGTGCACTATTTCGGAACGTTTCCGATATTCTTTGGTCATTAGAAAGAAAAGGGTAACCAACTCCAATATCAAAGTTGCATTGCCCCCCCATGGAAATGGCAATGCCTGTTGCCATTTCCTTCATAAGTTGGTGAGCACGCATTCGCCAATCCTCATCAAAGGTTCTGAAGGTGCCTGCTAACTTCACTTTATCCGGAAGAATGTTGGTTGCTCCATTAGCCTCTACTTTACCAAAAGACAGCACCGATGGTGTTGCTGGATTACCATTTCTACTGACTACTTGCTGCAAAGCCACCACAATTTGCGATGCAATCAGTACAGGATCTATGCACAAATGCGGCAACGCGGCATGCCCCCCCTTACCTATTATCTCTACATGCAATTCATCACAGGAAGCCATGTACATTCCAGAACGAATGCCAATTTTTCCAACAGGCAATTCAGGGTAAACATGCTGGCCAATAATTCCTGTTGGGGATGGGTTTTTAAGCACACCGTCTTTGATCATCAGCGAAGCTCCTCCTGGCAGTCGTTCTTCTCCAGGCTGGAAAATTAGTTTTACCGTACCATTAAATTCCTCCCTCAAACTATTCAGAACTTCGGCCGAACCTAGCAAACACGCAGTATGAACATCGTGTCCGCAGGCATGCATTACTCCAGTATTTTTTGATTTGTACGAGATATCATTTTCCTCCTGAATTGGAAGCGCATCCATATCCGCTCGAAGTGCCACAACCTTACTTTCTGGATTTTTTCCCTGAATAAGCCCCACAACTCCTGTTCCGGCTATTCCTGTTTGAAAAGAAACCCCAATTCTTTCAAGTTCATTTTGAACAAACTTAGAAGTTTCATATTCCTTAAAAGACAACTCAGGATTTTGATGAATCTTTCGTCGAATATCGGTGACTTTTTCTTTCAAATCACTTGACATTCCCAAAACCTTATCTCTCATGTTCGATCTGAAAAGAACGCCGAACCCAATAGTATCATTCGAATTGCAACGTACAACATTATTATTCCAAAAACGAATTTAACCAATAATGGCGATAGCCTCAATGACAACTTAGATCCCAAATACCCACCAAGTATAAAAGCCAATCCCATTACTACCGTATATGTAATATATGTGGAGTTGAGATGTTCCGATTTGTAATAATTATACACTGCCAAGATTCCGATTGGAGGCAGCATTAAGGTTAAGCTAACCCCTTGAGCTTGATGCTGATTAAGATGTAACAAATATATGAGCGCGGGCACAATTATCACCCCTCCTCCAACGCCAACGAAACCACTCATCACCCCGGAAAGCAATCCGATTCCAAGCAAAATAAGTACTGTAGAAACCTCCATTTAAAAATCAAGAGATAAAGAAAAATGTATAATAGATGGAAGTGTACGACCGTCATCCACACCCCAGGCCCAATCCAATCTCATAAAATACCCAAACAATCTCGATCGAAGTCCGAAGCCATAACCAAAGACTATTGGTTCCCTTTGATTTTCAATCGTAATTAGGAGCGGCTTCTGGTAATGTTCAGTCGTATTAAATGAATTTTCCAAAGCATAAGGATTCAAACCGGTCCAAGCAGTTCCGGCATCACCGAATCCAATGACCTGAAAATTCTTGACGAAATCTGATTTAATTGGATCTTTTCTGAAATAACTAAATACCGGGAATCGAATTTCCGTATTGACGATTGCAAAACTATTCCCATTCCTGCGGTTTTGATAAAACCCTCTCATGGGCGTCGCAATAGTCTGATAAGCATAACCTTGATTTTGGTCTACGATAATACTAGGGTCAAATTTTGCAGCGACCCATCCATCAACTCCGCCTAGGTAATACAATAATTTTTGACTACCAACAGAGGTACTCGTCGCAAATCTAGTAGTCCAAACAATATCTCGATGCACCTTCTGGTAATGCCGAACATCGAACCCTAAAACCGTAAAATCTCCTTTCTTGAAAATCTCAGACGCACTCTCTATATTCTGCGAACGAACCTCCTGCATGTACTCAGCCCAAATCTTCAATCTTGTTCCATTTAAAAGGTTTAGCGCTATTGGTCTCGTATTATCGTAAACGTACTCCATTTTTAGACCCAACATATGATGTAGTTCATTTCCGGCACGAAGCGAACTAGCGTCCATTGCTTTGGTAACGATATTGTCGTTCCTTACCAATCCAGTAGTCCGAAGACTCGCGACCTCACTGAAGGGGTAACTATAGCGGGCTTTAAAGTTGTACATGATTGCTTTTCGCCAACGGGTTCCATTTAAAGCCGAAATTGCAGATCTTGAAACCAAAAATCTTCTATCCAACCGGTGCTTTAAATCTTCATACATCAGTAAAAAATCCGAGTTACCAAGCTGAAACGGTAGTCGCATCCCACCACTAATTCTATAATCTTCAAATAGGTCGATTAACTCTACTCGCAAGAGAGCTCCTAATCCAGGATTATTAAACTCATCCCCCTCTCCGTAACGCTGATAGTTCTGCGTTAAAAAACCAACCTGCAATTGAGTCGCCACTTCATTAGTAGTATAATTCACGTCGTAAATTTCTACACGAGGCATCTCGAATGTGTCCGCGTTGTTCTTGCCTATATCATCAGATGAATCTGAATTTTCATCATCAATATCGAAAGTGATCGTCTGCTTTTCATGAACAGACTGGCCATCGGCAAACTGATAATTCCCGAGATCAAACCCATCTTCGGTTACTGAATCTCCAATACTTTCTGCCTGAACATTGCCAATTTTATCTACACCTTCGAGAGCGCCCCCTTTTATCAGTTCATCCGTAGCAATTTGTTGCAACTGATTAGCACGCAAAGTAGATTCTTGAACATTGCTGGGTAATTGGGCACTGTCATCTGCAATTTGGCCAACGAAAAACTTGTACTCGTTTTGATCGAAAAACAACATGGAGTAATGACCAGCCTTTGGATTAATGTCATATTCCAAGATACTATTACCGAAATTGGACAACGGATCGGTAACCGAGAAATAGCGGTAATGAACAGCTGTATCGACATAACTTATGGCACTATCATAACGCGCACGATAACGATTGAGAATCCCATTTTTATCACTCAAAAAGGTATACCCGTCATTCAAATAAGGAGCTGGTGTGGTTTCATTGATTGAAGGCGTATTAGTCAATTGTGTGAGCTTCTGGCCTCGCTGATCTTTCAAATTATAGGTAAAAAGGTCCATTTCCGTCCCCATCAGGTTTACCATTTCTTGTTTGCGAAGGGTATCATCTGGGCGGTTCGAGCTAAATATTATTCGACCGTCATCTAAATATCTAGGCTCCAAATCATCATAAAAATCGTCGGTCAACTGAACTTTATTGCCACCAATAATTTTGTAAATAAACAAGTCCGTTTTCCCTTTCTTAACACCCGAAAAAACAATTTCTTTCCCATTTGGAGCATAGTCAATACTTAGTATTTTTTCCACTCCTACAATGCGTTTGACTGTTTTTTTGCGATCATCCATATTGATGATCGACAAAACAATCTCTCCCTTCTTTTCTTCCAAAACACAGAAAGCAATTCCCTTAGGATGCCAGGCAACTAGAGGATAGGTATAGTCCGGAATTCGATCTAATTTATGCCCCCCTTTCAGCATTCTTTTTCTCGAATCTTCCTCCGTATCGTACAACCAAACTTTATATTGGCCGAGCTCGTTTGAAACCAACACATGATACCGTTGATCAGGACTTACCTTGAATTGACTATACTTCCGAATCTTCTTTGTCCTTACTTTCCATGGTTCCAATGCCACCGTGTCACGACCAAATTCATCCGACTTAAACCTTCTGTCGTAGTAAGCGTGAGAGTCTAAAATCAATTGTCTAAGCGAACTACCAACTACGTACAAAAATCCGTTGTCTATATTCTTGGCAATCCGGGTCATGTACAAAATATTGGCAATGCTATTTTCGCCATAAGTCTCGGCAATGTAATTCCAAAGCGCATGACCAGCATATTCTGCTTCCTTCCCTCGTAATCGATTAAAATATTTGTAGTTCTTCCCTTGAATAACACTTTTAATCTGAACTTCCAATAATGGATTCCAGCCCGTTCCCAAATACGCGTACAACCCTTGCGTATACCATTCAGGCAGATTAAGCAATGTAGAGTTCTTAACTACCTCCTTCCAGTTCACACCATACATCATCTGACTCACCAGAACTTCGGACAAAACAGACCGAATTTGTCGATCAAAAGAAATATGATCCCCTTCGTAATAAATAAAAACTCGATTGCCAATGATTCTCGTTACGCCACCTATCGTAGCTGTATTCTCCATACCTAAGCCAATATTGCTTTGTCTAAAATGCGATTGACTATTAAATACGATTAGTTCAAGTTTGTCAAGGGTATGAAAGTCTAATAGCCGCTCCAATTGCTGCTTATTTTTATGAGCAGATTTTGCTGCAAAAACTGCAAAGTCCTTCCCTCCTTGATAAAAATGAACTTTAAATTCTTCGAAATTCAGTGATTGCCAGAAGAACGAATTATACTGAACTCTGTTCTGACCAAACTCAATATTGGACCCTTGATAGTATTGAGCGTGAAGCAAATATGGGCCAAAGCATAAAAAAAATAATATGTATGTTCTTATATTCTTTAACACTACTTACTTTGGCTCAGGGTAAATATAACTAAAATAAGGTCTATTATAATATTTTTGGACCAACAGGAATTTCAATTCAAATGGCACAAGTCGAAGTTTTTACATTCAATGGTTTTCAGGAAAACACGTACGTTTTGTACGACAATTCAGGTGAATGCGTAATTGTTGATCCGGGATGTTACGAACGCACGGAACGAGACACTCTTAAACGATTTATACTGGTCGAAGAACTTAAACCAGTGAGACTAATTCAAACCCATTGCCATATCGATCATGTTCTTGGTTCCAATTATATTTCTCGAGAATTTGGGCTGACTGTGGAAATTCATGAAAAGGAAGAAACGGTTCTAGAATCTTGTGTTCAAGTAGCGTCAATGTACGGTTTTACGGGATACGAACCCGTTGAGAAATACAGTACTAATTTGGTTGAAGGAGACAAAATAACCTTCGGAAACTCGAGTTTAGAAATTCTATGGGTGCCCGGTCATGCACCTGGTCATGTGGTGTTTGTAGACCACGAATCAAAGTACATTGTTAATGGAGATTGTCTGTTTCAAATGAGCATTGGCAGAACAGATTTACCGGGAGGCGATCACGATACACTCTTACAAAAGATAAAAGAGAAGCTATTCCAATTGCCAGACGACTACGTTGTACACTGTGGACATGGCCCCAGTACTAACATTGGTTTTGAAAAAGCGAATAATCCGTTTCTTAAGTAATTCTCTAGAATACATTTAGAGTTTCAGGGTAAGTTGTAGTGAGTAATTTCGAGGCGGTTGAATATCTCCCGGACGACCCATTACTTCTCGATTCAATAAGTTATTACAGTTAAACAAGAGCTTGGCATTTTCAAAAATATCCACGCCAAATCGAACATCAAAAATCCAATCTCCATTTTTAAATTGTGCTTCCCTATACTGTGCCAGTCCAGGCAATATGCTTAATGTCCCGAAAGCATTTTGCACAAAAGTTTTATCAATATTCTCCATAAAACTGTTGTAACGGGAACTAAAGCCAATCATAAGTTTTCGATAACCAAATTGGACATCCATTTTGCCAAGGTGCCTAAATCGATATTTTAACAATTTGGAATTTGGGTTGCTATAGCTTTCAAGGTAGGAAGAGTCAGGATTTATTGCCGATGGATTTATATACGTGTACCCCATTAAAGTTATGATCTCTACCTTACCTACTTTTCCTTTTCCAACTACCGAAAGGTCTAAGCCTTGCACCCTTGCATTTTCCATATTTTCGGATCGAAAACCAACCCAATTGTAAAAGTAATTGGGGTCGTTAGGATCGGATGAAAAAACGGTTCCTTCTGGGGCATAATTACCAAAGGTAAACTCTACCATATTTTTATACTCTGAGTAAAAATATGCCGCATCGAGGTATCCACTCCAGTTAGAAATTTTAAATCCCTGTTTAAGGCCTATTTCGCTACTCCAACCAGTTTCTGGTTGTACCGAGGGATTAGGCAAAATACCTAACACCCCTACAACTGTTTTCACGTAGCGTTCTCCAATAGAGGGAAACCTATAGCCTTGTCCCCAAGAAGCCCTGAGAAAAGTCGCTTTAGCAACTTCATAGGCTACCCCTGCCCTGAAAACTGGATAAACAGGAAGTTTTAACCTTCCAAGATTATAGGACGACGTCAATTCATTCACATTAAAATATTCAAACCGACCGCCACCCGATAGGTTTAGTTTGTTCCACTTGTAATCAGCTTGCAAAAATCCAGCAAAATTGGACGAGCCATTATTTCCATACAATTCAGAATGAACGTTGATCAAATTGGATGAAATACCTCTAATTAACTTAAGCCCATTTTGCAGCGTGTTTTGCCATTGGTACTGCAGATAATAACTATTCGCATTCGAACCTTGCCCTTCGGCTCCATTATTCACCGTTCGGTAAAATCGAGTTTTTAAACTATGCCTGGAACCATTAGTTGTAAAATACTCGACGTAAGGATCAACAATGATTCTCCAATTACTATACTTAGCCAGGGTAGAGGTCGATGTGTCCAACAATCCCTGCGGAAATAAGACACTGTCAGCATTATGCCAAACAAAAAAAAGCCCTCCCGTACTATTCGTTACATTGCCATTTAATCCATAGGACAGGCCAGCAATTTTTTCTGATCTAATTCTGGTTCCTATGGTAAATCTGCCTCTAGTTTCATTTTCACCCAGTCGGTATCCAGCATCATTAAATACGAAACCACTTACAGACAAATCGAAGTTTTTTTTTTTAGAATTCGTCGATGGGCAAAACTAGTCATGTAGGAACTTTGAAGGCCTTGCCAATGTTTGTTATTTGATCTATCAACCACGCTGTCCTGTCCATTCATCCCCGAAAACTTGGTTTTACCAAAAGGATTATCGTACGCACCAAACCTAAAATTGACAATTGTTTCCGGTTTCAGCTTGGGGTATGCAGTGCGAATATTAACCACTCCATTTAACGCAGAAGAACCATAAAGAACAGATGAAGCTCCCTTCATTACTTCCAATTGATGCAGGTTTTCAAGAGGCAGCGTATTCATTTTCACATCCCCTGCATCCCCTGCCAGCAGCGGCATATCATCTAGCATCACCAACACCCGACTTCCTGCACCATAGGTAAAACCACTCCCTCCTCGAATATTGATCTGCCCCTCTTGCACCGTAACTCCCGGAACTTGTTGCATCGCATCTTCCGGATTCACTAAACTTTTGTTGCTTACCAATTCCGGTGAAATAACCTCCATTGACACCGTAAGTTCGCTTAGTTTTTGCTCGAACTTCCCGGTAGCCACAACTAGTTCATCCAACTGCGTTTCAGACGCCGATAACGTTACATTAATTAGAGTTTTTTCATTCTCGGAAATAGATATCGACTTCACTGATTTGTTAAAACCAACAAACGAAAATTGAGTTGAATAAATGCCCGTTGGCAGGCAAATACCGAAAACACCTGAAATATCCGTTAAGATTATGGTATCTTGAATTTTAACCTTAGCCCCAACTAATGCCAATCCTTGATCATCGACCACTGTTCCTTCGACACACCCAACCTGAGACCAAACCTGTCCACCAACTGCAGCAAACCAAAAGCATAATATAACCCCTAAACTTCGAAATATCATTTCTTGCAATTTCAGCGATTCGAGTTTGTTCATATTGAAGATAAAGATAACACAAACTCGAATAGGCTAGCGCAAAATCTATCTCGCTAAAGTAACAGCACCTTTAAATTTGTGCACCTCGTTATTGCATTGCTTACGGTACATGCCGTGGTAGAAATAAACACCTTCTTTCAAATCCTTTTCACCGTCCGTTCCATTCCAGTGACCGAAAATATTGTCGGTTTCATAAACTTTACGCCCCCATCGATTGTAGATTTCCAAATAAAACTCTCCAACGTCACCCGATTTAACAAACTTCAGCACATCGTTTTGGCTATCTCCATTTGGAGTAAAAATATTTGGAATAACCTCCTCAAAATCCTTTATTTCGGGAACCGTTATGGTAACCGAAATAGTTGAATCGCGTCCACAATCCAAATCATAACCGGTAAAAATAACTTCGTAATCTCCGGGCTGTGTGTATGTGTAGTCCACAGTATCGGAATTCATTGTAGTTCCATCTCCTAAATCCCATACAAGTGAATCTACGGAGCTTACATACGAAATTAACTGAACAGTAATTGAAGTATCGCAAGGTTGTACAGGCGGTATTTTAAGTTTAGCATCAATTGGCAAAACTTGAGCCACCTTCACGGTAAAATAAGCAGTGTCTCTTTTCTTACAGGCAGTAGAGTCAATTGCAACGTACATAACCTCGTAACTTCCTGTATCAGCATACTCATGAGTAGGAGACCCAGCGTTTTGAGCAGAATTCCCATCACCAAAATTCCAATAATTTTCCGGAGCCGGTTTATTTTCGTCGAAAATAATAACATAAGGTGGATCGCAAATTAATTGGTCCAGCGGCGGATTAACATCTGCACTGACATCGGTAAAATCTAAGCCAATTTTTACCGCACCCAAGTTACATTTATCACTGCCATTGGTTTCGGAATATACCCCTGAGGTGGTCGGAAAAGAGGCTTGGTTACATCCCGCGCATACTGCTTGGTAAATAGTTCCGCGACTATCAAAACGGCTTGTGCCACCATCAACATGTTCATTTCCATTGGAAGAACCAAAGAACGTGGCATAATGAATATCCACCATTTTAGGTTTAAACACAGCGAAATAAAAGTCGCTACCGTTAGTTGAGGCTTGAAGCGCATTTGGTGTAACTGGCATATTGTACGTCGTTCCACCATTTGCATTGTTAACCATGCCTCCCCAGCCACTAACATAGATGTTCCCACAGTTATCAACCATAAAAGCAGTAGGTGCGATATTAACCTTACTTGAATCTCCACTTCCAAACCTTGTGCTAAAATTAGTTAGGGTTAGATCTTCAGTAAGACTGTGAATAAACTGGGTTCCGCCTTTGTTAAAATAAACTGCATCCGAAACTGGGTAATTCCCCAGGGTTTGACCAAACACGTATACGTCCCCTAACTCATCAACGTCCAAAATATAGGCCTGATCGTAGTTCATCGTTCCCAAATAGGTCAAATGACTTAAAACTCCCGATGCAGCATCATAGCCAGCAACAAATCCATCTGCGCTACCACCTCCGTACGAACTACCAATTACGCCGGTGCTAACAGGCAAATCCGAACTTGTTGTTCCTCCACATACATACAATTTCTTACCATCTTCAGTTAACATTAAAGAATAAGCTGCATCATCTTTCGCCCCACCTAAATATGTCGACCAAATTATTGTAGTAAGGTCAGGACTCAACTTTCCGACTACAGCGTCAAACTCGCCATAGGCAGTAGAAGTAGTTGTCCCGTTAGTAATAGGAAAATCATTGGAGTTTGAACTTGAAGCGAAGTAAATATTGTTTTGGGCATCAACAACTACCTCACCTCTAGCATGATCTGCATAATTATACTTCAAATCGCCAGCTACTGACAAGCCATCATTTTTAGCTCCTCCTAAATATGTACTAGCTAACAATTTAGAACCAGAACTATCTAACTTTGCTATAAAAATATCGGAACCTTTAGTGAATTGGGTAATCAACTCGGAAGCATCAAACGTCAAATTTTCCCCTCCAGCGAAACTGCCGGAAATTGCATTCTGGGTTGTAGGAAAGTCATTAGAACCCGTCGCACCATAAATCACCAAATTGTAATCGTTATCCACTGTCAAGCTGTGGGGTTCATCTCCATTACTTCCGCCCAAATAAGTAGCGTACAGCCGCTTTGAACCTGAAGTATCATATTTGATAATAGAAACATCCATATCTCCACCGGCAAATGTTTCGCTGTAAGCACCTGTGCTAGCCGGAAATCCTGTTCCGAAAGCAACACCTCCTGCGTAAAAATTTCCATCATTGTCATAGGTAGCAGTAAATCCCCAATTATCTACCGTTGCTCCTGAATACCCTGAAAAGATCAGTTTTGGATCGATTACTAGTTCCCTGCTAGAATCATAACCAGCGGGTAGAGCAAAGCTCACCTGATTTTCCTTAACCTGAAATTGACATGGCACACTTACTTGCTGACCATCAATAATTTGATATGCGTACGGACGCATTTCACGAACCATTCCATTCGATAAAACAATCTCCAACATTCCCCCTGGCAGCATTCTAACCCGATCCACACCTTGGTAATCGATTTTTATGCTTCCGGTACTTGCTCCTGGAGCCACTATGAAATCATATTTAAGGTACTCTCCAGAGCTATAAACCTTCAAATCGATCCCTGCATATACCTCTTTGTAAACTACTTTTCGGTATGAATCCGCCGAAGCTTGGGATAACTTACTACCACTCATTTCAATAAAGTTCTTTTTGAACCCAAGCTCCTCTAATACTTCAAATTTTGGTTGCTGATTCCCCCCTACAAAGCTCATTTTATAACAGTGCTTATTAAACTGAAACATATGATTTGAGCCCTTTCCATTTTGCCCACCATGTTTAGTCAAATAAAACTGTTCCAGTTCATTTGAAGAAAAAAGATCAAAGACAAATCCATCATTCACCAAAAATAAGTCCCCGATATGCAATTTGCAGTGGTACCTGACCTCACTACTCAACTGTCCCACATTTTCCGTGAAATGATAATCTACTTTTTCTCTGTGCCCGAAACAATTGAGGGCGATGATGGTGCTTACCAGAAATGCTATCCTATTTGCCATAGCCAATTAATAATTAATTATTTAATCCACACCCCAAGTGTTTAATGGTTGAAATAAAAAACCTAAAGACCTAGTAGGACAAATTTAGAATAGGTAATTTTTGAGCTATTTGGGTTTTTATGGGGTAATGGGTTTATTATTTAAACGCGAAAATAGGCCTTAAGAACCTTTTTGCCAAGAATTGTGTAGTAAAACCAATCGATAATCCTACAATCCGATAGATACATCGAACAGAAACCAGCATCTGTAGAGTTTATAATTTTCAAAATACTAATGGACATGCTTCCTGTTATTTTTGAACCATGCATCAGGATATAATCTATCAACTAGCCCTTTCGGAAGTAAAAAACATCGGTCCTATTACTGCAAGAAGACTAATTGAGCATTTTGGAAGTGCTGAAAATGTTCTGCGTAGTACTCCACAACAACTTATGGTTATTCCAGGCATGGGTCCCAAAACAGCTCAAGCCATTGGACAAGTAGAAAACTTTACACAGCTTGAAAGCGAGTTGAAATGGGCAAAAAATGCTAATGTATCCTGTGTGTGCATTTTGGATAAAAACTATCCTAAACAATTAATTCAATGTCCTGATGCACCACTGGTTTTGTATTTCTACGGAAGCAGCTGGCCAGCAAATCAAAAATCGATATCGGTAATTGGCACTAGAAAAGCCACCCCAAGAGGTAAAGAAATATGTCGAGAATTAATTTCTGAATTAGCGACATTCGACCCAATCATAGTTAGCGGATTAGCATACGGAGTGGACATTGAATCCCACAAATCTGCGCTAAATCACGAGTTAAAAACCTACGCCATACTAGCCCATGGATTGGACAGATTGTATCCTTCCCAACACGCTAGCATAGCGAAACAAATGGTTCAAAACGGCGGACTAATTAGTGAATTCAAGCCTGGCACCAATCCTGATAAAGAAAACTTCCCAAGACGTAACCGAATTATTGCTGGATTAACTGAGGCCACCGTGGTTGTAGAATCGGCAAGTAAAGGCGGCTCCTTGATTACCGCCAAATTGGCCGGCTCCTATTATCGGGACGTTTTTGCGTTTCCAGGAAGGTCGTCAGACCGAAGTTCTAATGGATGCAACCATCTTATCCGTACCCATCAAGCAACCCTTGTAGAATCAGCGTCCGACATCATCAAAATATTAGGTTGGGGGAAAAAAAATGCAACTAAAAACAAACCAAACAAATTGGAACTTGACCCAGATGAATCTCAAATTATGGAAGCATTGAACATTCAAAATTATTCCATGAGTCTAGACGAAATAAGTGTACAAAGTAAACTACCAGTTCATCAAGTTTCTACATTACTTTTACATCTAGAATTTAAAGGTTTAGTTCGAGCACTTCCAGGAAAACATTTTGAAGCAATTTTATAGCTTTAATAACGTACGATAAGACTTTGCACACTGTATACTGTAGCCAATAAACCGCCTGTGGATTATACGTAGTAAATTCTTGGCGTCCGTTAAGCATCCTAAATAACGGACATCATTCCACGTTGTGATTCCCAACCCAACAACACCGCTCAATCTGTACCAGGACACAATTACCAAAAGTATCCTGTCCACAATCAAAATACCGGTTCAATACTAAGGCATAAAAAAAGCCACCTGTAAACTCAGGCAGCCATTAAATATTTTAATAAACAATGAATCTAGTCAACTATGCTATTTAACGTAGAATAATTAATCTTCAACGCATTTATTTCCCTAAGCTGTTCCTTAACTCGAGTAACAATCCCCATTTGAGTCTCCTTATCAACCTTCAATGAAGTTGTTACGTATGGTTGATCTCTAGGAGCAACCTCCTGCATCTTCATCTCTTTCCATCTTGGAATTGCAAATTCACTAGGCACAATCTGGTCGTTCAATTGAATCCTTGCATCCGGACCATGTACCTCTGGAGTAATTGATGGACCTATGTAAATATAGTGAACCAATGACTTATCTTCTAATCTAGTAACCTCACTTGCCGAAGGTCTTTCAATTTCAACCTTCTGATCTACCTCCCTCATAACTGTAGCAACCATGAAAAAGAATAGAAGCATGAACACAATATCTGGCAACGAAGCCGTCGACACAGCAGGTGATTCCTTCTTTTTATTCTTATTAAACTTCGACATGATATAAATTCAATTAAGAGGTTCTAGCTTCAGAAATTCTTTTAGGAATAACCTGTCTTACAGCTTTAATTATCAACTTATCATCCGGATTCTTGCTATCCAATTCCTTAAATGATCTTCCAAACTTCTTAAAGACAAGGTCATTTCTGAGCTCATTAACGGCCGCATTTAACTCATTCTGAACAGTTATATACAATTCATAAGATGTACCGTTATCATTTTGCAAAGAAATTAATGCCACATCCGGTAGCATTCTATAATTTCCGAACCACTCACAAGCTCGTTTCCGATCCTCCCATTTAGAAAGTTCCTTTTCCCAAGTCTTAGAATTTTCTGCATTCGAGTTACCTAACAACCGTTTCAAAGTTGTAATGCTCTCCTCACATTTAGCTAAAGTCATTAACTGCATTTCCGGCAAATTCTCATCATTAGATGGATTACGCAAGAATTCAATGGTTTTGTCCTTCAACTCATCTACCCCTAACAAATCATCCTCAACTAATAGCTCATCATTCTTATTGGCGATTACTTTGAACACATTCCTCTCCTTAACAATATTCTGAGGCATATCTGGAGGAGTCTTCTGCGGTAATGTTGCATTTATTCCTTCGTCAGTATCCATCGTAGTGGTGACCAAGAAAAAAATGAGCAGCAAGAACGCAATATCGGCCATCGAACCTGCATTGATCTCCTGTAACTCTCTTCTTCCCATACTCTATCTAAACAGTTTAACTACCGAACCAGCCAAAACAGATACAGATGCGACCACCAATAAAATAATAGCCGTTAAGATACCCGCTCCAGCAAATTTCGAATTCTCCGCCGTAAACACTTCTGTAGTTGGCCATGAAACATGCAGCTGATCACTAGCAAGTGCCCAACCAATACCAGCAATAATAACTAGTGTCCCCACACCGGCAAGAACATACATCGCCTTTTTTAGGTTTATTCCAAGTAGATAAAAATAAGAAGCCAATAACAAGAAAACTCCAACTAGAGTAAGAACCAACGCCAAGGTTATCGCATAGCCGGTCCAACCATCTAATTCAGCATAAGACTCATCGTACGCCTTATACCCTGCGGTCATATAATCGAAATTCTCATCTCCATTAGGACCTTTCAACTGATCGTTGTAAATCTTTATCCCCATTTGTTCTGGGTCCCAGCTCTTCGGATCTCCTTTCGACATGATCACAAAAATCAAGAACATACCAGCGACCACAGCTAAAGCTTTAAATCCCAACAATATCCCATTCAATACCTTCGATTCCATAATGCTTTTTGTGTGTTATTTACAATTAATACTCTTCTAGAACTTCGGATTAATTCCCTGAAGTTCCGTTTTTGTTCGCTACAAGTAAGTCAATCATCGAAATAGAAGCATCTTCCATTTGGTTCACAAGGCCATCAACTTTAGAAACTATGTAGTTGTAAAATACCTGAAGAATAATCGCTACAACCAACCCTGATACGGTTGTGATAAGTGCCGTTTTAATACCACCTGCAACAACGGAAGGCTTAATCGTACCAGCAACAGCAATTGCATCAAAAGCTTCAATCATACCGATTACGGTTCCCAAAAACCCAAGCATTGGTGCCAAAGCAATAAATAAGGCAATCCAAGAAAGTCCTTTCTCAAGAAGTCCCATTTGAACTCCACCGTAAGCAACAACTGATTTTTCAACCATTTCTAATCCGTCATCAGCACGTGACAAACCTTGATAGAAAATACTTGCAATAGGTCCCTTTGAATTTCTACAATGCTCCTTGGCCTTTTCAATTCCACCTTGCTTTAAAGCTTCCTCGATATCTCTTAGCAATTTGTTAGTATTTGTAGTAGCCATGTTTAGGAATACGATTCTCTCAATGCAAAGAGCCAGACCAATAATTAAACAAATTAATACTAAAGCCATGAACCCTGGTCCACCTTCAATAAACCTAAGCTTTAACGCCTGAACTAGTGTCTGCTCTTCCTCTTCTTTTTCTTCCTCAACAGCCGGTTTCTTAGGTTCTTCAACTTGTGCTGGGGTTGCCTCAGCTACCTGAGTCGAATCTGTTAGAGTGCTATTTGTATCGCCTTCTTGTACTTCCGTATCGACGGTATCCGAATCCGGATCACCGGCTGCCCACGCACCAGATGTCATTCCAAAAGATAAACATCCTGCAACCATCATTAAAGCGAAAAATTTCTTCATGATTCCTAATTAATTATTTTTTACTTTTTATTGTTTGTTCTCAGATTTACTAACCTACTTACTCATTACTCAATTCCGCACACTTCCTAAATTTCAATATTCTAGCATTTTAAAATGCTAAGTAAAGCAACAGCCAAAATTCTGCGGAGAGAGAGGGATTCGAACCCCCGGTACCCTTGCGAGTACACTACCTTTCCAGGGTAGCCCAATCGACCGCTCTGGCATCTCTCCCAATGGTCATTCATTACTTTGCTTTTATAAGTAACGTAATACGGCGTGCCAATGTACAAAAAAAACAATAGATCAAAACACTATCAACAACTTAACATTGGACGTTTCGACCCATTATCTCTACTCCTTAATTCCATAACTAAAAGCCAATCAAAAACATACAATTTAAGCACGCCTTAAGCTGTGTAATGTTGTTTTATTTGAGCCGTAGTTTCGGTCATTTCACCAACCAGACATTCCCCTAGTTGACGCTTCACCAAACTCGTATCATCAGCATACCTTCCGAATAAATACATCAATTTGCAGATGGCCGCCTCAGAAGTTATGTCTTGACCACTGACTATTCCAATATCGTTAAATCGAGAACTAGTTTCATACCTACCGTGCTCCACAAACCCAGTGGTACATTGTGTTACGTTCAAGATAACCACTCCGCAATCCACAGCCTTTTCGAGACTGCGAATAAACCATTCTGCGAGAGGACCATTTCCAGACCCATAAGTTTCAAGCACAACTCCTTGCAAATTCGGCAGACTCAAGAGATGATCAATTGTTGTTTGTGTAAGTCCAGGAAACAGTTTTAAATACAGTACACTATTTCTAAAGTCTGTAAATAACCTCAACCCTTCATGATTACTCTCAGCAATAAACGAATAATTGTATTTGACATGAATTCCAGCCTCCGCCAAATTCGGATAATTTGCAGATCGAAACGCATCAAAATGTTCACAGCTAATTTTACTGGTGCGATTACCACGCATCACCTTATTCTCAAAACACACCACCACCTCAGGAATTAATGGACGACCATTCAGTTTGGCTCCAGCAATTTCAATACTGGTAATTAAATTCTCTCTACCATCTGTTCGGATAGTGCCTATGGGCAATTGCGAGCCGGTAAAAACCACAGGTTTAGACAAGCCTTGCAGCATAAAACTTAATGCTGAAGCAGAATATGCCATAGTATCCGTGCCATGTAAAACTACAAAACCATCAAATCCGGAATAATTATCATAAATAATGTTTGCGATTTTTGACCAAGCATCGATATCCATATCTGATGAATCGATAGGCTTTGGAAAGAACACATAAGACAATTCAACATCAAGCCCATTCAACTCAGGAACTTGCGACTTTAAATTTTCAAAATCGAAAGGCGAATATCCTCCTGTTTCAGGATTGTGACGCATACCAATGGTTCCACCGGTATAAATCAACATGACTTTGCTACCCATAACCTTTATTATATTAATGCCAGATTGGAGGAGTCCAGCAATTGTTGGTTCTCGCACTTTATGGTTCGCATCGGATACATCTTCATTATATTATAGTCATGCGTTGCCATCAATATTGCCCGCCCATTTTTGGAAATTTCCTGAAGCAATGTCATGATTTCGATGGTCGTTTCCGGATCTAAATTTCCTGTTGGCTCATCAGCTAGAATAAGTTCCGGGTCGTTTAGGAGCGCCCTTGCAATTGCAATGCGCTGAAGCTCTCCACCAGATAATTCATTTGGAAACTTATACCCCTTGCTTTCTAATCCGACGGCGTCCAACACAAACCGCATTCGTTCCTCGATCGCAGGCTGCTTTTTCCACCCGGTTGCACGAAGAACGAACTCTAAGTTTGCCAGAACTGAACGATCTGACAACAATTGAAAATGTTGAAAAACGATACCCAATCTTCTTCGCAAATCAGGCACTTGTTTTCTTTTCAACTTTCTAAGATCAAACCCAGCAACGGTACCTTGCCCAACCTTCAATGGCAATTCACCATAAAGCGTTTCGAGAAAACTACTTTTTCCACTTCCCGTCCTTCCAATCAGGTAAACAAATTCCCCCTTCTTCATCTCCAGCTCTACATCATTTAGAATAATGTTCTCCTTGTGGGCTACTTGCACCCCATTCAGGACTATTATCGCTTGTTCATCCATAACCGTTTCGAAAAGTACAAATGAAATTTGAGTTCTGTGCGAAGACAATAATTCTACAAGTTTTTCGCTTTGAGTGAAAGGCTTTAAACAAAATTGCGTTGATAATTAAACTTCAAGACATTAACCTACCAATTGTCAGTTATTAATTTTAACCTGCCTAAATGTATCGCGAAAATATGCGCTTGACATTATCATTTTTTTTCTCGTTGTGCTCATTTGTAATAGTTGCTCAAAAGACTGCAATTTATACAGATGAAGCAAGAAACTACAAAGTAGGACAGGAACTTTTTGACAAAAAAAAGTATGCCGCTGCACAGGATAAATTCGAACAAGCGATTCAGCGCATCAACGACAACCAAAACGAAATTCAAATTGATGCAGAATACTACAGGGCCCTATGTGCTCTAGAGCTTTTCAATAAAGATGCTGAATTCTTGTTTCAACAATTTGTGTTAATGCATCCCGATAATCCTAGAGCAAAAACGGTGTATTATCAATTGGGTCGTCATAGTTATCAGCGGAAGAAATTTAAGGACGCAATTAAATGGTTGGAGAAAGTGGATGAATACGATCTACCCAAAGAACATCGGGTAGAATATAATTTCAAGCTTGGCCACAGCTATTTTCAGAAAAAGAAATACGACAAAGCTAAACAACCGCTACACTTTGTTAAGGATCAAGAATCGGATTACTCCAACACTGCAAGGTATTATTTTGGTCACATCGAATACGTTAGTAAAAACTATCAAACTGCCCTCATCGCGTTTAAGAAACTTGAAACCGATCCGAGTTTTAAGCGAATCGTACCTTATTATATAGGCCAGATTTATTACAATCAAAATAAGCACGACGAACTGATCAAATACGGAAACAAATTTTTAGACTCAGTAACGCCTTCTAGAAAAACCGAATTTTACCGAATTGTTGGAGACGCATATTACTGCACCAAACGGTACAAAGAAGCCATTCCTCATCTGGAATATTACAAGTCCAAATCTAAATTAACTCGGGAAGAAAACTACCAACTTGCTTACGCATACTATTCCGATCAGCAGTACAAAAAAGCTGCAACTCGGTTTAGCAGGGTAGTGAATAAAAAAGATAGCCTTGCTCAAGTTGCTTGTTACCAAGCAGGAGATAGCTACTTGAAACTTAAGGATAAAAAATCTGCTAGAGGAGCTTTCAGAAAAGCGGCTGAAATGGAAATTGACAAAGAAATTCAGGAAGATGCTTTGTTTAATTATGCAAAAATCGCCTATGAACTTTCCGACAATCCTTACCACGATGCAGTAAAGGCATTCGAAGAGTACTTGAACAAATACCCTAAATCAGAGAGAAAAAGGGAGGTTTATGAATATTTGATTGATGTTTACATGTCTACCAAAGATTACAAATCAGCGCTCAGCTCGCTAGCGAAAATCAAGCACAAAGATTTTAGAATGCAAGAGGCCTATCAACTCCTGAGCTTCAATTTGGCCGTAGAACTATATCACAACGGAAAATATACGGAAGCCAAACAAAACTTTGAAAACGCTAAAAAATTTAAGATCAACAAAGAAGTGAATGCCAAGGCAACCTATTGGACTGCTGAAATGGCGTTTAAGCAGAAAAATTATGGAGAAGCAATTGGATTGTACAAAAAGTTTATGGCAGAACCTAGGGCATATTTGCTTCCCGAACATCATCAGTCTCATTACAACATCGGATATGCTTATTTCCTCGATACTAATTACACCGATGCAATTAGTTCATTTCGATCCTATTGTTCAAACAGCAGCAAAATAGAACCTGCAAAAAAAGCCGATGCCTATCTCAAAATCGGAGACGCTTACTTTATGCGAAAACAGGACGCTTTTGCCATCGACTACTACGAAAGGGCAATAATGGCCAACTGTAGGAATTTAGACTACGCCTACTACCAAGCTGGTTTTTGCAGTGGCTTGACTTTGCAACACGAACAGAAAATTCAGTTCCTTGAAAAACTTCGTTCTAAGTTTCCTAAATCACCTAAAATCGCGTTAGCAACTTTTGACCTTGGGGAGGCCAACCGTGTTCTTGGCAATAACGAAGACGCGTTAAAATACTACGGCGAGGTGGTAAATAAATACCCGAAAAATACCAATGTAAAAAGAGCTCTTTTTCAAATGGCTGGAGTTTACTATCGTATGAAGGAGTTTGCTCAGGCAGAAAAGTATTACAATCAGGTGATAGACGAGTACGGTAATTCATCTTTAAAAGAAGACGCCGTAGACCAAATGCGTGATGTTTACGAGGCGCAAAACAAACTTCCATCGTACCTGGATTGGTTAGATGCGAAAGGCGTTTCGTATTCTGAAGGACAAAAAGACTCAACACTATGGAAACCAGCCTACGAAGCTTTTGTCAACAAAAAATACGCAGAAGCAATTCCTGCTTTGGAAACCTATGTCAGTTCTTTGACAAATCCCAAAAACAAATTGGACGCAGAGTTTTACTTAGCAGACAGCAAACATATTTTGGAAAACGATCAGGGTGCTCTCCCCCATTATAAATACGTTATCCAACAATCAACAAATGACTACACCGAAATTTGCCTGGTCAATGCGGCCAAAATCACATTTAAAGAAGAAAACTTCGAAGAGGCCTTAAACTACTTTACAAGGTTAGAACCAGTTTCAACTGATGAAAACAACCTACGATATGCAATTGAAGGCCAAATGCGATGCGCAGAAAAATTATCTCGTCACGAAACAATCTTGTCTAGCGCCAATAAAATACTGGAATTAAAAGATCTTGACAATCAAGCCAAACTAAAAACCTTATTGTTCAAAGCTACGTCACAATACCATCTCGACCAAAAATCAGAAGCTTTTAGAACCTATAAAAAACTGACCAAATCCACTAAATCTGTAAAAGGTGCAGAAGCCAGATATTTTATGGCCAAGATCCATTTTGAAAAAGGAGAATATGACGAGTGCGAGTCAGCAATACAGAAATTGGTTAGTTCTAAACCGTCGTACGACTATTGGAACGCTCGCGCAATTATCCTGCTCGGAGACAAATATTTTCAAGAGAAAGATTACCTCAATGCCAAAAATAGTTGGGAAAGCATCGTGACCTACTATGAAGGTGAAGAAGAAGACCAACTGAAAAAGAAGGCACAGGATAGGCTAAACAAGGCCATAAAAACAGAATCTCAGGAAGGGAGTATTCCGGAGGAAGAAAAAGAGTTGAACATTAACGTCGGTAGCGATTCTACGAAAACTGAATAAAGGAAAAATGAAAGGCATCCAATTAATAGCGATTATATTTCTGGGGCTAGGCTTTTCGACCTACGCCCAGACTACAGATGAGGAGATGGTGGCCATCGGCCAAAGTCAACGAAAAATTCTACGCAGTAATAAACTCGGAACCGAGCCACAAATTATAGATACGGCAATAAAAGTTCCTGAGATTAAATACAGCATACTGCCAAAATCAATTGAAACTTCTTTTGAGATAAAGCCAATAAAACCAGCAAGGATTAAGGTTACCGAAAAATTAGAAAAACTCTACCGGGGATACGCTAAAGTAGGGGTCGGAAATTATACGACACCATACGCTGAATTGTATTATAATTCTGCAAGGTCTAGAACCGACAATTGGCATATTCGAGGCAAATTTCACGGCGCACTTAGCTCCATGAAAAATGTAGGTGTCAGCACGTTTAATGACTCTGAGTTGGGTGGTCATTACAAACATTTCTTTAACAAGCATACACTTAAAACCCGTGCTTTTCATGAACGTAATAGACTGAAATTCTACGGATTTGATACAAACAACACCGAACTTGATAGCGCTTTCACATCCGGAGACAACATTAAGCGAACATTCCACTTTACCCAAGCTCAGGCACAACTAGAAAGTAGGTTTAAGGACTCCACAGGCATGAACCATAATATCACGCTTAATTACTACTACTTAAACGATTCTAAAGGAGCCGCCGAGCACAACATTCAACTAAATGGAGTTTTGAGCCGCTACCTAGAAGATCGATTTAGTAAAGAACTAGCAATTGCCGACATTGGACTAAACGTCAATAGATTCGCCGCTCCGCAATACAAATGCAAATATGGTTGCATTGACACTAGTTTGGCGAGTACCAACGTACTCTTCAAATTAGTACCTTCTATTCAAACAACTGGGCGGGACTGGAAAGTAAAAGCAGGACTCGGAATCTACACTGAATTCAGCTCCAATTCTCCACGAATTTGGTTTTTTCCAAACGTTGAAGCCAAATACAGTTTGTTTAATAATATTTTCACACCATATGTTGGGGCTGCCGGCAGTGTAACCAGAACCTCGTTTAACAGTCTCCGAGGATTGAACCCTTATGTTCAGCCAAATACCGAATTGAGAAACCAACATAACGATAAGATTCCGGCTCTATATGGTGGTTTCAGAGGAGCAATTAGTTCAACTATTTCATTCAATTTAAGAATGTCTACCGAGCGATTTGACGATTATGCATTATTTGTAAATGACACAACCTACTCCATCGCCAACAAGTTTGAAGTACGCTACGACAAGGTTAATGTATTTAATGTAATGGGGCAATTAAGCTACAACAAGGGCGAGAAATTTAAAATTCACGCCAACGGAAACTACTTCGTGTATACCGCATCCAACGAATTATACGCATGGCATCGTCCAGTGTATGATCTAACACTAACAGGCATCTACGACTTAGCGAATAAGTTTGTGGTGAAGGCAGACGTTTTTCTTATCGGTCATCGTAAAGCAGTTGCATATGCACCTGGAGAAGGTATAGTAGCTGAAAGTGGAGTTTTTGTCCAGACTTTGAAGCCCTTCGTTGATGCCAACTTAGGCTTCGAATACAGATACAATAAAAAACTATCTGCGTTCTTGAATGTAAACAATATTGCAGCCCAGAAATACCAGTACTGGAACCAATATCCAGTACAAAGCATAAACATTTTAGGAGGAGTTACCTATAGTTTTTAGACAGCATTTACTGCTTTGACTGCTACTCCTGAAACTTATTGATTAATTCTTCATCAGACAAATCAATAGTCTCTAAAACCAATAAACTGTTCTTTCCTAATTCATGATCTGGGAATTTATCGGCCACAGCTTGAAAAGCAGTCTTAGCTTCATCCATCCTTTTGGTTTGCTGCAATATAAACGCCTTTTGAAACATGAACTCCACAACCTTTTCGTTCTCCGGGTACTTCTCGATGAGTTTATCCAAATGGCGCACAGCTAAAACAAATCTTCCTAAAGTCAAAGCCGAAGCCACAACGTACTCTTCAACCTCCATGGCACGAGGGTCATTACCATTAGCATTAACAAAAACCTGCGAAGAAGTTTGTAACTGCGCAGCAATTTGTTTTACCTCCTTCTCATCTCCAGTGTCAGGAGTCCAAGCCTTTAATTTGGTATGCAATTCGATAATCTCTCCGTAAGCCGTATCAGCACTTTCTTTTATTTCCTCGGGAGTTGGCAAATTAGCCGTCTTTCCTTGATCAGAACTATCCGAACATGAAACTAATCCAAAACCAACAAAAAGCACAAACAATAACTTTCTCATAACTATCTTCCTTTTTTTATTAATGGGAACTTCATTTTGTAGGAAACATCAACTTTTCCTTTAGAAATATCGGCTAATTTTTTTTTTAACAAACGTCTTTTTAGTGGACTTACGTAATCTATGAATAACTTACCCTCGATGTGATCGTATTCGTGCTGAATAATTCTCGCAGCAACACCATCAAACTCTTCTGTATGCCGCTTCCAGTTCTCATCAAAATAAGTCAATTTGATGCGCTCCTTTCGGTCAACAGACTCTCTTAAATCAGGAATACTCAAACATCCTTCTTGAAAATCCCACTCTTCTCCAGTTTCTTCTTCCATAACCGGATTAACAAATACCTTCTTAAAATCAGCCAATGCCTTTAGCTCCTCTGCCTCTTCATCATTCTCAGGTTCATCCTCGGCAAAAGGTGACGCATCTACTATGAACAACCGAATAGACTTGCCAATCTGTGGAGCTGCTAATCCAACTCCTTTAGCTCCATACATTGTTTCAAACATGTTAGCCAGCAACTCTTTCAAATCGGAATTCTGTTCAATATCATCTGCTACCCGCCTTAAAACCGGATCTCCATATGCCACAATAGGTAAAATCATCTCATTCATTTAGTTCTCAATGGTGATATTATCAAACCACAAAAATAACATTCTTAATGCGAAATTTTGTTGACTCCTAAATGCCAAGTAACTGTTTGTTACAATAGAATTCTAGGACGCTACCCAAATCCAGCATTCTTACGATCCATATACCCTTGAAGGATGATCGTTGCAGATATTTCATCGACCAATTCTTTGTTTTGTCGTTTTTTCTTACCCATCCCCGACTGAGAAATAGCCTGATATGCCAGCTTTGATGTAAATCGCTCATCTTGCCGAACAACTGCTGTGTTCGGAAATTTTTTCTTTAAGTGCCGAACAAAATTATCAATAGCTTCAGCAACTTTAGGGGCCTCATTATTTAACCTTTTAGGCTCTCCGACAACAAGCGTTTCTACTTCATTATTAGAAAAGTAATCCTCAATAAATTTTACGATTTCCGTAGAATAAACCGTCGTCAGACCAGACGCAATTATCTGAAATTCATCAGTAACCGCAACTCCAACTCGCTTGGTTCCATAATCTATTGCCATTAATCTCGCCATCTTCCAAAGGTTGAAAGAATCTAGTTAACCAACCAAGATTTTTCCAAATAAAATCCTGCTATTTTTGACCTCACAATAAATTGGGATGAGGGAAATAATTGAAAAAGCTTGGGAAGATAGAACGTTACTTCAGGCAACAGAAACACAAGACGCTATACGATCAGTCATAGAATCGATTGACAAAGGTAAGTTAAGAATTGCTGAACCGCAAAGCGATGACTGGATCGTAAATGAATGGATAAAAAAGGCCGTGGTTCTTTATTTCCCGATTCAACAGATGGAAGTTCTCGAAGCTGGCCCTATGGAGTTTCACGACAAAATGAAACTTAAGTCCAATTACAAAGAACTTGGAATTCGAGTTGTTCCTCATGCAGTTGCTAGATATGGGGCATACATTGCTTCTGGGGTTATCCTCATGCCTTCGTATGTGAATATTGGCGCGTTTGTAGATTCAGGAACCATGGTGGATACATGGGCAACTGTTGGGTCTTGTGCTCAGATTGGTAAAAACGTGCACTTAAGCGGTGGAGTTGGAATTGGCGGTGTTTTGGAACCTTTGCAAGCCGCTCCGGTTGTTATTGAAGACAACGCATTTATCGGATCACGTTGCATCGTTGTAGAAGGAGCTCGAATCGGTCAAGGAGCAGTGCTAGGCGCAAACGTTGTTATTACCAAGTCAACTAAGATTATTGACGTAACTGCAGATGAACCTAAAGAATACCGAGGGGTTGTACCTCCAAGAAAAGTGGTTATTCCAGGAAGTTATACCAAAGAATTCGCTGCTGGAAATTACAATGTTCCTTGTGCATTAATCATTGGCGAGAGAAAGGCCAGCACTGACTTGAAAACTTCACTGAATGATGCGCTTCGAGAACATGACGTTGCGGTCTAAAACAATTCACCGAGCAAACTATCGGGAAAGCTTCACTTTGAACTAGGCGGGAGTGTTACAGCTTGACGATTTTATGGTTGCTTACCCTATCCTTATAGGTTAGGTTACTTGTAAAATATAGCTTCCGCTAGATAAACCCTCTAACGAATGTGTTTGTTTTGAACTATCCAATGTCTTAAGTAAAACTCCATTCAACGAATACAACTCCAACTTGTCCGCAGTTTTTCCAAATGAATTAGTTATTGAAAATTCAGAATCAAATGGATTGGGATACACCGAAAAGTTGAAATGATTAGCACTATTGTCCAATATCGAGGTAGTTCCACAATTTAATTTGTAACTCGCGGTACTGCCTTTCTTCCATTTATCGGGAATGTTCGTTCGTTGGTTTTGATTTACCTGAATACAATCGAGTTCTGAATTACCAGAGCAAAAAAG
>JAHDGY010000021.1 GCA_020631555.1 Flavobacteriales bacterium
ATGAAAAATCAACCAACAACAGAACTTAATCAACAATCTCAAACTACTTTATGTGTAAAGGTCTCATGCTTATTATCGAATCAAGTTAACATGTCCGACTAGACGTTTTTTCTCGCCAGTTTTTTTGTTGACATAAGTAATTTTCCAAACATATGTAGCTTGGGGTGCTGGAGTGTTATCTTGTTGATTGTTTCCATCCCAGCCCCTTAATGTTCTGTTGGAAGAATATACGGCGTCTCCCCAACGATTAAAGACTTTCAATTCGTAGTCCTCCGAGTTTAGATCAGCAATTTTAGGCAGGAAAATATCGTTAGTTCCATCCCCGTCTGGGGTAAATGTGTTCGGAACATATATGGCAGGGACGCTACTTACCTTAATTTCTTTGCAAATTGTATCTGGGCATTTTTCAACTGTTTCTGCTGCCAAGCAAATCAGGTAGGAAGCTGGAACTTGAGGGAGTAGAAATTGAAGGTAATCTTCAGTTTTATCTGGTTTCGATCCTAAATCTGGAAAGATCCATTCAAAATTTGCGGTATTTAAGCTGGAAAGATTTGTTAATTCTATAAGGTTTGAATAAATGTTGGGCTCCTCGGGAAGGAAGCTGAAGTTTGCCACTGGATAGTCAAAAACTTCAATTAAGTCGGGATTTAGGCTTTGCTCAGAGCACCCCAATTTGTTGGTTACGGTTAAATTCACCGAGTACTTTCCGGCTTTCGTGTAAGTGTGTTGAACAGAGTCGCATGTTTCTAAAGTTGTGCCATCGCCAAGGGCCCAAATACAAGTACACGTGTCACCGTAAGGGTTTGCGTTATAAAGATGGACTTTCAATGGGCCGCACCCAGATTGAGCTTCCATAACTTTTGGGGATGGAGCATCTACTACCCAAATACGAATTGTGTCTTTCTGGTCTCCGCAATCTCCTTTCACGTGCACCGTATAGCTTGTGTTGCTTGTTGGTTTGACAATATGCGTAGGTTGGTCTGCAAGCCCATGGGACCAATTGTATTGGAAACTGCCAGGTGCATTTCCAACAGAAGTTTCTATTGTGATGGAGTCCCCCATGCAAATTGAAGATGATGGCGTTGATACCAAAGCGAAGTTAACTCCGGAAGGGTTAGCAGTGATTTTTTCTTGAGTCACCGTGCCGCAGGCATCCGTAATATCAACAACATATTCGGTGGAGGAGGAAGGCAAAACTGAAATGGCAGGAGTTGTTTCACCGGTAGCCCAAGAATAGGAGTAGGGCAATACTCCGCCGGCCACAGTGGGTGAAATGGTTACAGGTGTTCCATCGCAAGCTACTGTGTCAGAAGACTGAGAAGCTAAAGGATCTGCGTCCACAATAACGAGAGACGTGACCATGTCATTTTTACACGGGCATGGGTTGTCAATGGTGATAATAATGTCTTCGGCACTCTCCGCAACTCCATCCGTAAACGCTTCAACGTTTATTATTCCAGATAGTTGGCCTGCTGGAATTTCTAAAGTACCATTTATTTGATTGTAATCTGTTCCGTTGCTTGCTGAACCAGAAACTGCGTAGTTAATGGTTGTATTTGTGGATTGGACGTTGGGCAATGATATTTCAATTGTTCCATTACACCCCTCAGGTAGGGTATCGTTTTGTAACGGGGTATGAGCATTGATGTTGAAAGAGGCTACTTGAGAAAAGCTTTCCGCTTCGAGCAAAATCCCCGAATCATGACTTCCGTCGCGAACATCGGCAATTACAATTTTGAAATGATATTTTTCACATTTTTGAACGGCGGCTTTGGCTGTAAGAACTGTGGTGAAGCCATCAAAAGCAAAATCTGGAGCATTGATTGCTGCATTGTTTTTTTCTTGGGTGTTATTGCTAACATAGTATTGGACATTTACTGGATCTGGGGTTAATCCCAGTGCTTGACATGCTACAGGATTGCCATTGTTTACATTGTTAATTGCTACCGTGCTTCCACTGCCCGGTAAAACGGCCATGTTTTGTTGTCCATTTATTCCCGGACCAGAGATAAACAAGGCAAAAATATCATTGAAGTGGCTGCAAACAAATTCCGGATACTCTTCGGAAGCGAACACGTACCGAAATGAAATTGTATCGTCTTGGACAAGTACATCAAACTCAATGGACGCAGCGTCGTATGTCTTTTGATTATTCAACATCCCTTCGAGATCTGCATCGGAGTTTGTGCCTAGCGAAGATGCTTGTTGAGTGATTGGTGTACCCTTCACTTGGGTAGCATTTCCAGTAGATATTATAATTCCTTTTTTAAATCCTACGCTTGCATTGGCATCCGCAAAATAACCTACTTGGCTAGGGTTTCCGTTAAATTTTACATTTTCAGGGCGGTTGCATCCTATTCTGAACAGGATTTGTTCGACGAGTTGTTCAACAGTGTAGCTTGAGACATCAACATCTATTTGGCCGAAAAGCCTTGGATTCATAAGTAGTGAAGATGCAGCTAAAAACCAACATAGAATTCTGATCATGTTTTTTGATGTTTAAAAGTTCGCTTAACAGGAGTTGATATGAGTTCAAGTCATATATACGGGATCAACAACTTACGAATTGAAAATCAGTTTATAACGGCTATTTTGACCAATAGACGGTCAGAGTCGGTGAATGGTTGTCTTTATTATGCTTTTGATGTATAATAAGCTGTAAACGAGCAGTGTGGTTATGGTGCTTTCGGTTTGGTTATTCGGTTCCAATGATCTTGGATTGAATTGGATTCGTTTTCGAGAGTTGGAATAACCTTATTGCCAATTTCAAAAATGGGATTGTATAGTACAGAGTCTTCTGTTGTGGATTCGGTAATTAACTCAAATTGATGGTTGTAACGGTCGAAAATTGTGACAATAATTCCAAGGACGATAGCGGTTTTGACAATTCCGAAGACCAGTCCTAGAATTTTATTGGCAAGGCTCAAGGCAATAAGTTTTAGAAATTGCTCCAAAATTCTACCAATCGCAAATACCGCTAACACGATGAGAACGAAAATGATTGCGAATGATGTTACCGGTTGGTATTTTGCTTCGATTGAAGTCTCTTTCGCAAGCCATTCGATGCCATATGGGTTGAAGTGTACGGCGCCCCATAATCCTATTCCGAGTGCAATTAGCTTGGCCAAAGAAATTACTAATCCTTTATTGAAGCCATTATATCCTGCCCAGATGAATGGGACAATCAATACAATGTCTAAATAGTTCATGATACAAAGAAAGAAGTCATTTGAATTGAATTCATGAGTGGTTGGGTTCAATATCAACATCGTCTATTTAATTGTAATTTTGAAGTATGGCTTCAAGGATAATTGGCTCAAAGTCCATTTCGTTGTTTTACTTTTTGGTTGGTTATGTGATCCTTCAATTTGTTTGGTGGTCTTATCACATTATAGATTTGCATGAGCAGTTGCATCATAATTCAGAAGTTGTTGCGAAAAAACGGCTGATGATAGTTGGTGAGGGAGTTGTTTTTTTTGTGATTCTCATTCTGGGGATTCTTAAAATTAGACGCTCTTTTAAGCGTGAAATTCAGTTGATACAACAACAAAAAAATTTCGTAGCGAGTGTTACTCATGAATTGAAATCGCCTTTAGCTTCCGTAAAACTGAATCTTCAAACCATAGAAAAGCGTGATTTGACTGAATTTAAATTGAAACAAGTTGTTGGTATGGCGATTCAGGATACGGATAGACTTACTTATTTAATTGACAATATTCTTTTGGCTAGCGCTGTGGAGCAGCAATCTTTTCGGCTTTCTAAAGAGGAAGTCAATTTGAAGGAGTTGGTAGAGCTATTTGTCCAACCTTTAATTTACACTGATCTGAAGCGAATTGTAAAGGTTGATGTGCCGTCCAATTTGGGAATTCGAGCGGATAAAATGGCTATGGCTTCAATTCTGGTTAATTTATTCGAAAATGCGGTCAAATATTCCTCTGATGACTCCAAAATCGAAATATTAGGTTACTTGTCAAATGATCGTCCAGTACTTGAATTTAGGGATGAAGGTGTAGGGGTTGCGAATCATCACAAATTGATGGTGTTCGAGCGTTTTTTTCGTGTAGGTGATGAACAAACTAGGAAAACGAAGGGAACTGGACTTGGTTTGTACATTGTTCAACAGTTAATGAATCAGCACGGAGGTACAATTTCTGTTCAAGATAACAGTCCGAAGGGTTCTGTTTTTACATTGACCTTTTAAAGCTATCGTACCAAGCTCACGTGCCCTTGTGCTTTTTGCTTAGATGCGATTTCGTAATGAACGTAGTACATTTGCCAAACATATAAGCCAGGTTCTGCTGTTATTTCAGAACTCAGAATTTTGCCATCCCATCCCTCGTTTTGGTCTGACGAAACATACACCAATTGGCCCCAACGGTTAAATATTCTTAGTTTGTAATCAGATACATTTGCTCGCATTATTGGTTGAAATAGATCATTTATTCCATCTCCATCTGGTGTGAATGCGTTAGGCACAAACGCGGTTTCTATATCTTCGATACCGATAATTTGACATGAAGTGTCTGAACATCCTTCTTTGGTAATTACAGAGAGGCATATTTTGTAACCAATATTCGGTTGTTTCGGGAAGTTTATAAACAGGTCTCCTTCCTCGTCGTAGGATTCATTCAATCCATTAGGAACAATCCATTCGGAAGAAGCTACATCAGGGTTAGGGATTTGGATAAATGTAACTTCAGAATGCAAGACATTCGGGTTTTCTTGAAAGAAGGTAAAGTTTGCTTTTGCCTCTGGCTCCATGCAAATGAAGTCTTGTGTTCTTGTGGTTCCTGTGCAACCGTCATTGTTTGTTATAGAAAGCGATACGTTGAAGCATTCGTCTGGTGTTGCGTAATATGCGATTGCTGTGTCGCAAGATATGGACGTCTGGCCATTACCTAAATCCCAGAAACAGGTGCAACTGTCAATTCCTGCGGTGTTTGCAATTTTGCTTGTGTATGGAGCGCATGCCCTACTGTCACCAACAAATGTTGGAACAGGGATTGGGCGAACTGACACATCTATGGTGTCTTTACGTATGTGACATTCATCTCGAATTTCAACTGGGTAGGAGGTTGAGGTAGTAGGTTGAACTGTTTGAGTAGGACCATTTGGTAAACCGTTATCCCACTTATAAGTATAACTGCCGGTTCCCCCCTCCGCAGAGACTTCAAAGGTAAGTGACTCGTTGGCGCATATTTCAAACTTCTTTTCGCTACTTATTTTTATGGTATTGGTTAAGCCTGTAACAGTGATGCTTTTACTTTCTGAGATTCCACAAGTGTCAGTAACTTCTAGGGTATAGGTTTGGGCTCCTTTCGGGATAACTTCGATGGCATGGGAAGTCTCTCCATTAGACCACAGGTAAGAAAATGGTCCAAGTCCGTTAACCTTAGGGGAAAGAATTAGTGTGTCCGATTCGCAAACCGTGGTATCATTCGCTTCAATGGAAATCGGAATTCTGTCTATTATATTAATAGAATAATCGTTAACAATACCGCCTTGGCATGGGCATCCATCTTTAAACGAAACAACTATGGTCTCAAGATTTTCCACTGTGCCATCGTCAAGGGCATCTAGAGGCAATTGAGCTGATTTAGATCCTTTAGGGATCGTTACAGATCCTGGAATATGGACATAATCTACTCCGTTGGTGGCAGTTCCGGAAAAGGTTAAATCGATTGTTGTGTCTTTTTGGGTTATGTTATCTAAAGTGAAGTTGATCATACCTGAGCACCCTTCCGGAACCGTGTCTGAACTAGTGGGAGACAATACATCAATTTTCAATGATGGTTTTTGCGAAAAGCTTCCTTCGCGGAGTAAAATTCCAGAATCCAGGCCGCCATCTGCAACGTCTGCTATCACAATCTTAAAATGGTATGTTTCACACCGCTGCACGGCAGTTTTCGCTGTTAGAACCGTAGTAAATCCATTGAAAATAAAATTTGGAGCATTGACGGCGCCGCTATTTTCCTGAGTATTATTGCTTACGTAGAATTGCTTGTTTACCGGGGTAGGGGACAAGGTAGGGTCTTTGCAAATTTCCGAAGGGTTGCCATTGTTGACGTTGTTTATAGATACAAGGCCAGTTCCATTGGGCAGTGCTGCCATATTTTTTTGGCCATTTATACCTGGTCCGGAGATGAATAGGGCAAAAGCGTCGTTAAAGTTTGAGCAAACGAAATTTGGATATTCTTCAGATGCAAAAACATAATCAAAAGAAATAGAATCGTCTTGGACCAGCAGATCGAATTCCAGCACAACGGCATCGTTAGTAGGCCGGACACCTCCAATAAGTACTTGAAGATCATTGTCTTCTGCGGTTGGATTTACGCTTTTACTTGATGATTGGGTCGGAGGTGAACCAATATTGCTGGCTTTGCCTGTGGAAAGAATGATTCCTGCGCCAAACCCAATGCTTGAGGTTGCGTCCACAAATCTTCCCTTTTGAGTATTGGCTCCAGAGAATTTAATATTAGTTGGTTGGTTGCACCCTTTGGTGAATAGAACTTCTTCGATAAGCCTTTCGGGTGTATAGTTTTCCACGTCCACTGCAATTTGTCCTAGTAGCACCGAAACGCCAGCGTAGAATAAAATGGCAGAACTTAATAGCGATTTAACCAGTTTGATCATTATGTCCAAAGCAATGAAGTGTTGTGTTTCATTTCAATTTAGGGGATTAATTGTCAGGATAACAGTTGATTGTAGGAATGATCGTAAATTGTCGTTAATCGGTTGGTTTAATAGTGAAAATCAGCCAATTCTTTACTTGGTGTTGTTGTATTTCGGTCACTTGCATTTGCTAGTTTTGGTGTCATAAATTGGTTGAGAATATGGCAAAAAGAGTAGCTCTTGTAATACTAGATGGTTGGGGGCATGGGGTGAAAAACGAATCTGATGGGGTGTATATGGCTAATACACCTTGTTTCGATAGGCTGATTGCTGAAGGCCCTAGTTCAGCATTAAAAACGTTTGGGGAAGATGTTGGTTTGCCTGAAGGTCAAATGGGTAATTCTGAAGTAGGACATTTGAATATCGGTGCCGGTCGGATTGTTTATCAGGATTTGCTGCGCATAAATAATGCAATTGCGGATAATTCGTTTTTCGAGAACGATGTGCTGAATGCGGCTATGGATGCGGCTAAGGCGGAGGGTAAGAAACTTCATTTTATGGGATTGGTTTCTCATGGTGGGGTGCATTCGTCGTTAGAACATTTGAAGGCATTATGTGAAATGAGCAGTCGGAAAGGATTGTCAGGCGTTTATATTCATGCATTTATGGATGGGAGAGATTGTGATCCGAAGAGTGGAAAAGGATTTGTTGAGGAATTAGAAGCTAGTCTGGAGGGGCAGGATGCAATTGTTGCATCTGTTGTGGGTCGGTATTTTGCAATGGATCGGGATAAACGTTGGGAGCGCGTGAGTAAAGCTTATAATTTATTGTGCCATGGGGTTGGTGATTCGTTTGAGTCGGCTGCGGAGGCTATTGAGGCTAATTATCAAAAAGGAGTGACAGATGAATTTATTGAGCCATGCGTAATTTCTAAAGCTGGTAGAATAGATGCGAATGATGTAGTTATTTGTTTTAATTTTAGAACGGATCGATGTCGGGAAATAACACAGGTCCTTACTCAACAAGATTATCCTGATTTTGGTATGAGTGCCCTCCAACTGCATTATGTTACAATGACTAAATATGATGAGTCGTTTAAAAATGTTGCGGTGGTTTTTGATAAGGACAATGTGAAATTGTCAATTGGTGAGGTTCTCGCAATCAATGGAAAAAAACAAATACGTGCGGCGGAGACGGAGAAATATCCACATGTAACTTTCTTTTTGTCCGGAGGTCGAGAAGAGCCTTTTAATGGTGAAGAACGAATTCTTGTCAATTCACCAAAGGTGGCAACATATGATTTACAACCCGAAATGAGTGCCCCGGAATTAACGAAGAGGGTGTGTGCTGCAATGAAAGCCTCGGATGCGGATTTTATTTGTTTAAATTTTGCTAATCCGGATATGGTTGGGCATACCGGAGTTCCAGTAGCGATCATTAGCGCTTGTGAAATGGTAGATCAGTGCTTGTCTGAAGTAATTGAGGCAGGGGCAGCTAACGACTATTCGGTAGTGGTCATTGCAGATCATGGTAACGCTGAGAAAATGATTAATGCGGATGGTTCTCCTAATACAGCGCATACCACCAACCTTGTTCCTTGTGTTGTGGTAGATGATCGTGTGAATGATTTGCGGGATGGAGTTCTCGCGGATATCGCCCCAACGATTCTTGATTTAATGGAGATCGATCAGCCTGCGGAGATGACTGGAAAGTCGCTTGTAAAACGGTAGAGCGCCATAATGACATGTTTTGCGTTGATTTTTTTCTTGTTTCTGGTTTTTTTCGGACAAAATGACATTTTTTATGCAAAAAATCTAATGGTATAGACTTTGACTAAAGCCAACCAACAGCAAGAATTCATTCTTTAATTAGAAAGCGCGCAAGGGAGAATTCTTCATTTAATAATTAAAATTTATAAAAATGTCTTTAGTTAAATTTCAAAATGCCACAGTCCCAGCTTTTACCAATTTGTTTGACGATTTATTCGGGAAGGATCCACTTATATGCGGAACGGAGAGCCCGAGTACAATACCAGCTGTGAATATCAAGGAAAATGATAGTCAATTTACTCTGGAGGTTGCGGCACCTGGTTTATCAAAGGAAGATTTTAAATTGAAAGTTGACTATAACCGACTAATAGTGAAGTCTGAGTCCAAAGCCAGCGGCGAAGAATCAACGGAGATTTTTTCGAGAAAGGAGTTTGGTTATTCTGGCTTTAAAAGAACTTTTACTTTGCCTAAACATGTTGACGTAAATGGTATTACCGCAGAGTATAAAAACGGTGTTCTAATAGTTAACGTGCCTAGATTAAAAGAAGAGGACAACGATAAGATACGAAACATCTCGATTGCGTAGTCCGTAGAAAAACCAATTTTTGATTTCATAGAATAGCAGGTAGGGTGGTGCTGGGTGAGTTAGAATTCATTCATCACCACCCTATTTTGTTTAATATTTACCAAAAATGGTTTTTTTCGCCTTAAGCTTCAAGATGGTCCAAGTCTTTTCATAACTTCGCAACAATAAACGATTTATTATGGGAGTAGGAGTAGCAATTTTCTTATGTATTGGAGCGATGGCTTTTTGGGCGCTAACTTTTTTACTTTCGTTTATTCCTATGTGGATGTTTTGGAATGCGTCGGCAATGGTAAAGGCTCGTCTGCAAGAAAAATTCGGTAAAAGCGAATTATAAAAATTCGAATACGTTTTCTGGGGGTCTGCCCAAAATGGCTTTATTGTCTTTTATCACGATTGGGCGTTCTATAAGTTTTGGATTTTCCAACATTACGTCAATCCATTCATCATCTGTTAGGTTGAGCGATTTAAGCTCTTTTTTGTAAATCTCTTCACCCTTTCTAATCAGTTCAGTTGGCTTCATGTTTAGCTTGGCCAGTACCTTCACGAATTCTTCCCGTGATGGATGTTCCTTCAAATATTCCACGATTTGAATCTCTGCATCATCTTTTCGCTCTTTAATAAGTTGCAAAGTTTGTCGGCTCTTACTGCATCTAGGATTGTGATAAATTGTAATCATTAGTTTTTGCCAAATTCCATTAAATAAGCTTTCAGAAAACTGTCTAGTTCACCATTCAGTACTTTGTCCGGGTCGTTAACGGTGTGGTTGGTTCTATGGTCTTTTACCCTTCTGTCATCCAAGACGTAACTCCTGATTTGAGAGCCCCATTCAATTTTTTTCTTGTCCGCTTCAATTTCATCTCGCGACTCTTGTCTTTTTCGCAGCTCAATTTCGTAAAGTTGGGATTTCAGCAATTGCATTGCTTTTTCGCGGTTGCCAAGTTGCGATCTAGTTTCTGTGTTTTCAATTACAATTCCGGTAGGGGCATGCTTTAGCCGAACACCGGTTTCTACTTTATTTACGTTTTGGCCACCGGCTCCCCCCGAACGAAACGTATCCCAGCTAATGTCTGCTGGGTTAATTTCAATTTCAATAGAATCATCGACTGAAGGGTAAACATAAACAGATGAAAACGAGGTCATTCTTTTGCCTTGGGAGTTAAAAGGACTCACGCGAACGAGTCTATGAACCCCATTCTCTCCTTTTAAATATCCAAATGCAAAATCGCCTTCAAATTCAAGGGTGACTGTTTTTATTCCAGCGACTTCACCGTCTTGGCAATTCAGTTCTTTGATTTTGAATCCGTTACGTTCGCCCCACATGATGTACATCCGCATTAACATGCTTGACCAATCACAGCTTTCTGTACCGCCCGCGCCAGCAGTTATTTGCAGCACAGCATTTAGTCCATCTTCCTCTGCGCTAAGCATGTTTTTGAATTCCAGCTCTTCAACCAATTCGATGGCTGATTGGTGGGCGGAATCTACTTCGGATTCCTCGGCTTCTCCTTCTTTCCAAAAATCAAACAACACGGCCAAATCTTCGGCGGCAGTATCCACGGAATTATAAGATTCTACCCAGAATTTTTTTTGCTTTATTTTTTTGAGAAGAGATTCTGCTTCTTTAGGATTGTCCCAAAAACTTGGGTCCTGAGCTTTTAGTTCTTCCTCTTCTATCTCAGTTATCTTTTGAGCGATGTCAAAGATACCCCCTTAGCGCATCCAGGCGCCCGCGTAGCTCTTTGAGCTGATCAGATGTAATCATGTTCTGTTCCTGTTTTGCACGAAAGTAAAAATATTGAGCGAATTAAAATTACTTCGTTTGCAATTCCAAAACAGCACTTCGGACCAAGTCTGATTCAAAACCTCTACCGACGGCAAATTGACATAGTTTTTGTGTTCGTTTGAATGGGTCCTTCTCTCGTAATGTTGCGTTCTTTTTGTTGATTACGTTTTGCAATATTTGGTCGTACTCTTCCGATGGAAATTCCTGTAAAGCTGACTGAATATCAGCTTCGGAAATGCCTTTGTTTTTTAGAAAATGACGAATCTTAAACCTTCCCCACTGTTTGATTCTAGTTTTTCCCCGAACTATTGCTTCTGTGTAGCGTTTGTCGCTGAGGAAATTACTGCTCTGTAATTTTTTGATGATTTTGTTTTGATCGTTCAGGTCCAGGTTGTGTTTCCTAAGAAGTTCCCGAACTTCTGAAGTGCACCTTTCTTGATAGGCGCAATATCGCTCGGCCTTTGCAATAAAGCTGAATAAATTAGAATCTTCGTTGTTCAAAATTTGGCTGAATTACTGTTTAGAGGTGTGTCTCTCAAGTCCAAAGCGTTTAATCGGGTTTGTCTTCTTTTTTTTGGGACTCAATCTTGGAACCGCTTTCCTTGATTTTTGGCTCAGTTCCTAATTTTGGATTTTCAATCCGTTGGTCATTTATGTTTTTTATAGTACCATCAATCGAATTTAATCTCCCGGAGGTTTTGCGAGTAATCGTGATATTTTGAGAAGTTTTTCCGTGCTTGTTTCTCACAACTATTGTTATGTTGTTGCTGCCGGATTTAAGCGGTATTTCAGCGGATAATTTCAATTCCCCGTGCATTTTTACTTTGTCAAAAGAGGTGTGTTGTTTATCGTTGACAATCATTTCAACAAAATCCATTTCAGAAACATGTTTGACGTTTAATTCAATGGATTGCTTTGTTTTGGTTGTTTCAGAATTTTGTTTTTCTGGTCTAATTCTAATTATAGCCGGAGAGCTTCGATCGGTTTTAAAATTTAGAAGTGCTTCACTTTTGGCGCTACCTCCATCATTGCTTGCGATGATAACGAATTTGTTTTGTCCTTCTGCCAAAGTTAGCAAGGCACGAAACAGCTTTTGGTTCTTGTCATATGTGAAATTGGTATTCGTTTGTCCATTGTGCGTGAATTTTATTTGGTTCTTATTATCCACGTTGTGAACGTATGCGAGAACTGCAAATGTGTTGTCCGACGAAGTCAGGTTTGGTTCTCCGGCAGAGGCGTACCGTATGAAAGGAGCAGGAATCGGTGTGTATTTGATAAATGACTTTAAATCTGCATTTCCACATTCGTTTTGCGCTCTGGCGATAACATTGTTTTCTCCACTTTTAAGTTTTAGTCGAGCCAATACTTTACCATTTGGATTCCAGTCAAACCTAGATAATGCTCCATTATGAATCACTTTCACTTGTTGCTTGTTCAATATGTTGGTGGTGGTAGTTTCAAACTGCAAATCTGGTTTGAATGTGACTGTATTTTGATTTCTTGGATTGACCCTTTTTAATGTCGGAGGAATGCATGGTTGCCGGTAGGTAAATTTGACCTTCTGCCTAGTAATCTCAGTTTGATTGTTGGGGCAAATGTTTTCGGCAATGATTTTGTAGAAAGATTCGCCAATCGGCAGTTTAGTTATGAAAAATTCAAATTTGCCAGTATTCGGATTGTAGTTGAAACTATTGGTTTCTTTGCTATTGGCTACAAATCTGACATTAGTTGCGTTTGAAATAGCCGCTAATATTGCGCCTTTACTATTTGTTGTTTCTACGGTCGTGCTTTTGGGGATGCTGAGTTTGATGATTGGTTTGTTACAGGGTTTTTCTACATTTTTCCTGATGATTGTCGCTTTTTTTGTCGCAGTTCCATAGTCGTTGGTAGCAACAAAGTCTATGTTATTGGCGCCTAAAATCAGGTTGTTAGCAGAATAGTTTATTTGCTTTAGAGCTGGATCAAATAGGAAGTCACTAACTGCTTTTCCGTTGTATTTCACCTTTAATTGTGATCTATTAGAAATATGCTGGACTTTTGCTACTACCTGCATTTTGTTTTGCTCGGTGGTAAAAGGGTTTGGGTTTACCACTACAATTGTTGGCTTTGGCCCGGTAGAAACAGTTTTTCTGTAGGTTATTGATCGAGACCCAATGTTGTTTCCAGCTTCATTGAAAGCCGATATGGTAATAACGTTGTTTCCTTCTACTAGGTTGGTGGTTAAATCAATTCTTCCGGAATTTGCGTTGAACTGGAAATCGTTACGGCTGGTGCCGTTAAGTTGAATTTTCAATTGGTCCTTTCGTTTGATGTTGGTTACCCGAGCTTCGAATCGATATCGATCGGATTGTACGGTTGTATTATTGTTTTGTGGTCGAACGAATGAAATTGTTGGTGGTACTTTTGGTTGTGGAACATAGTTTATAGTTAATTGATCAGTGTGTTCTCCCGCCTGATTTTGGACAGTTGCTTCGATAGAGTTTGATCCTTGTCTTAATTGCACGGAAGCTTCAATTACACCGTTGTTGTTGAACGTGAATGGAATTTGCGAATTGCCATTAACCCGCAGCGTAATCTGACCTTTATTGGAAATGTTGCTTGTGTTGGCTAAAATTCTTACCGTGGGTGCGGTCACAGTTGTGTTATTGTAAGGTGTTGTGAAATTTACCGTTGGCGGTTGAATTACCGGAGTATATTCTATTTGACAAGTCTTGGTGGTTTCACCAGATTGATTGCTGGCTCGAATGCTTACTTCGTTCATGCCCGGTCGCAGAGTTAAAGGGATGCGAAGTGTTCTTGATCGCTTGCTGTATGAATATATCGGGTACCATTGGCCGTCAACAGTTACTCGGAGTTGTCGTCTTCTAGAAATATTATGAATCGTAGATTTTACGGTGACCCCCTCCTGTGAGACTTTTGCTGGACAAGAAATTGGTTTGGTAATGTCAATCCTAGGTGAGGGGAGGCTGCCCGAGCTTTCTCCTTGATTGGTGGTTGTCTCGCTGTTGGAAATGGGCTGATAAGGCCTGTACTTGAATAAATTCCATCTGAAATAAAGACAAGAGTAATGGTTGATATCATTATTTCCACCAAGGAAATGAGGCGTTTTGCTGCCCGCTCCTCCATCGAAATAGTCGTAAAAGGTAAAGCCAATTTTATGTTCTATTCCCATAGAGAATCGAGGGGAGATTTGATAGCCTAGTCCGATGCCTACAGAAGGTGTAAAGATCGACTGTTCGTTATTATTTTGATTGGCAAACGATTCGTAATCTCCGTGTAACATTTCGCGGACGGCATCTGCAATTTGATCGTCCGATTGGTTGGTGTCAATGGATCCGAAATTGTAAATAGTTCCATCAGAATCAAGCAAGTTCGATTTGGCCTGGAATTGCGTGAATCCGATCCCTCCAAATATGTGAAGCAAAATTCCGGTCCTTTCTAGCAATGCATGAAAATAGGCGACAGCTTCCAGTGAGTATTCATTGACCGATGTTCTGTAATTGTGGTATACGTAACCAACGCTGCTGTAATTGGCTGCACTGTCGTAAATTCCATTCCACGCCGGATTACTGGAGATTCCATAATCTCTATTGCCGTTAGAATTGCCGTATGCTGTTGCGCCGAGAAGTCGCATTCTTAATTCATAAGAAATAGGGCGAGCTGGGCGTTCAAAAATTGCACGACCAAGGGTGAGAGATGCTCCAAGTCCGAATGTAGGTTGATAGTCTCCTTCTATCCAATATGCGCCAATATCGAAGCCTATGTTCCAAAGGTTGTCGAATTCGTAGTCAACATGCTGTGCACTGGCAAAATTGTTGAACAGCACTAAAAGTGCGATAGAATTTTTTTTTAGCATCGAATACCAATTTCAATTAAGCAACGTAATAAGTTATGTTGCTTCTGATCAAATATACTAAGAAGCCATCCGATAATTCGGTTGTTTCGTAGCTCGAATTTTACGTAACTTTGATGAAATCGCGTTAAGTTGAATTCTAAAATCCACCTTATAACGGCACTGTTGTTGGGCTGGCTTATGCCTAAGCTTGTTATCGCTCAATCTGGCAATGATTCTTGTGCAATGGCGCAAAGGATATGCAATAGTTTAAATCCTGTTGGAGGTAGTACTGCAAACGCGACCGCAAATGTCTGTCCTGGCTGTTCAGACGGAGCAACAGTTGCTGGAAACTTTTGTTTTGAATTAGATAATACTGTTTGGTATTACTTTAAAACCAATCAGTTTGGAGGGAATGCATTCGTAAAGATTTCTAACATTAATTGCACTCAACAAAATGATTTTGGTACGGGATTGCAAGCCGTCGTTTTGAAGGCGGGATCTGATTGCGATGAATCTACCTACACGGCTGTTTCCAATTGTGAAACAGGTTCAAGTGCCGATATTGATTTGACTGCAAATATGCTGGACCCCAACAGCGTTTACTATGTTTTAATTGATGGAGATAGAAGTGGTGGGGCCAACAATGGTGCTCACTGTGCTTTTGATGTTGAGGTTTGGGGAAATGCCGTTGAGTTGAGAGCAAATTTGCTGGTAGAAGATGACAGTTGTTTGACCGGAAACGGTAAAATTACCGTTGACACAGTTTATGGTGCCAATCCTCCATATGAGTACAGCCTAGGTGGTTCTAGTGGATATCAGACGGACAAAACATTTGATAATCTGGTTAGCGGAGAGTATGCGGTTTTTGTAAAGGATGTGGGCAATTGTTTGTCTTACGCTTCGGTTGCTGAAGTGGGTCAACGCGGTGGTGTAAGAGGAACCCAGGTAACGGTTACCACTCAATTGTGTAATGGTTCTGATGGGTCGATTAGTGTGAATGGAGTGGATGGTGGTATAGCGCCGTTTCAATACGCTTTAGACACAAATGCACTGCAAACAGGAACCCAATTCAACGGTGTAAACGCAGGAGAACATTTAATTACGATTGAAGGGCAAAATGGATGTAAATATGACACAACAGTAATTGTGCCTACTAGTTCATCAATTAGTTCCTATCATTTGCTAACTACTCGGGCAGAATGTGGAGACAGTAATGGTGTGATAAATTTTTTGGGAGCAGCAGGTAGTAAGAGTACATTTTCGCTTAATGGCGTTGCAAATACGCCTCCAGATTTGGCAGGTTTTTCGGGGTTGAAGCCCGGGAAATATACTATTGTAATAACGGATACTAATGGATGCACATATACAATGTATGAAGAGGTAATAGAAGGCCCTGGATCTATCATTCCCTATGTGGATATTGTGCCCTCACTTAGTCCGTCATGTGCTGGCGTTCCAGTGACATTTAATTCTATTTACGTTGATGAAGGAGAGATTCCAAACTTCGAATGGATTGTTAATGGAACAAGCGTCATGTCAGGAAGCACCGATTCATTGGTAATTTCTTCACCTAATGAAGGGGATATTGTGGTTTGTCAGTTGACTTCCAGTTCAAACTGTCTTTTGACTAATCCTGTAAGGCACGTTGACACGATAAAATTCAAGGCACTAACTCCTGTTGGATTGACAGTTTCTCCTGGACGGGACTCTGCTTGCGCAGGGGACTCAGTTATGTTTATAGCAATTGATACAGGCTGTGATGGTACTGGAATTTACACATGGTTTATTGATAATGTTCAGGTACAAACAGGAGCTTCGGATACTTTGTATACAACTGAGCTGAGTAGCAATTCTGTCGTGACGGCTACTTTTGATTGCGATGTGCCTTGTAGTGATCAAGGGGTTTCTAATGATACAAATATTTGGATTGAAAACCCGTTGGTGGATGCTGGAGAGGACATTAGCATTGCTGAAGGAACCAGTGTTCAGATTGGTGCAAGTGGAGATGGTACACCAGCGTGGGAGCCATTGTTCGGTTTGAGCGACACCGCAATTTATGATCCAGTAGCCAATCCTTCATTGACCACAACTTATGCCTTAACGGTTACGACGCCATCTGGGTGCAAAGGAACTGACAAGATTACGGTTATAGTGCTTCCAGATATAAACATTAAGAATACGTTTACACCTAACGGAGACGGCTTTAATGACCTTTGGGTTATTCCAGGTATCGATCAACACGCTTTGGTAAAAGTGATGGTTTTTAGCCGATGGGGGCAACGTGTATTTAATCAAGTTGGTTATGACGAGAGTAATGCTTGGGATGGAACTTTTCTTGGGTCTGTTGTGCCAGCTGGAGTTTACTATTATAGTATTGAGCTTAGAGGAGAGGACAATGGGATCAAACGAGTTAATGGACATTTGACAATCATTTATTAAGATGCTCAGGCTTTTGAAATATTCTCTAGTTGGATTTGTGTTTTCTGTTTCTGTGGGCAGCGCTCAGCAAACAAGCCAGTTTACAAACTACATTTTCAATTACTATTCGATTAATCCAGCTGCTTCAGGTGCTCAGAAGTGTATGAATTTTAAGGTTGGTTACCGGAGCCAGTGGACTGGTTTTGAAGGACGACCTGAAACTTCATTTGCTAATTTTTACATGCCTTTGAAGTTACGCAGAAGATCCGCTTCAAAAGCTAAGCACATTGTTGGTGGCTATGTTGACAAAGAATGGATTGGTCCATTCGGTAGTACAAGGCTTTGTTTGAGTTACGCCTATCATATGCAGTTGACAAGAAGTTTGAGAGCATCGGCGGGTTTGTTCGCTGGAGTAAAGCAATTTAGGGTGAATGCGACGAGAATGTCTGTGAATGATTATGGAGACCCTTTGCTGCCTAGCTCTGGTAACGTATTGCTTATACCGGATATTACACCGGGTATTATGCTCTATCAAAAAAACTGGTTTGCCGGTATGTCTATAAGGCAAATGATTCCGATGACTTATGAAATAGTGGGAACCACGGAGTCAAAGTTGACTTCGCATTTTGAGCTGGTTGGATATAGAAGGATTGAATATTCCAAGAAATGGAGTTGGTCGGTAAGTGGTATGCTTAAGTGGGCTGCCTCGGCTGCGCCCGCTTTAGATTTTAATGTTATGGTTGAACATCATAAAGGTGTTGAGTTTGGGCTTGGTTATCGGAATGTGGATGCAATTGCTGCTCTGGTAAAATTTAGAATTTTAAGATATTACACAATTGGCTACGCATTTGATTATACCACTTCGGCCCTTCAGCATGCTGGGTCCAATACTCACGAAATTGTTTTAGGTATAAATACTTGTGGGGCGCGAGATCCAAGGGATAGAATGGCTTGCCCTGCTTTTGATTAGTCAACTAATTCGAACTTATCAGCATCCATAACAACTGGGAATTTTTTTCGAAATTCGCTCAACTCGAAATAGCTTAAGCTACAAGAAATTTTTCCTATTTCGTAATCTTCAAGTTCTACTAGTATTTGTCCTTTAGGGTCTACAATTGAGGAATTTCCGGAATATTTAATTTTGTTTCCGTCTAAACCAACTCGGTTTACACCGACTACAAAACATTGATTTTCTATTGCTCTAGCTTGAAGTAAGGTAGACCAAGCGTTGATCCGTGGTTCAGGCCAGTTGGCGATATAAATTAAACAGTCGTATTCTTGATTAATGTTTCTTGACCAAACGGGAAATCGTAAATCATAACAGATTAATGGGCAAATTTTCCAGCCTTTGTAGTCAACTATTAAACGTTCTGATCCTGCAGTATAATGTTGATTTTCATTAGCCATCCTAAATAAATGTCGCTTATCGTAAGTATTGATTTCTCCAGAAGGTTTAACAAAAAACAGACGGTTAAAGTAATTTTCTTTGTCTTTAATAATACTACTACCAATAATTGCAGTATTTAAGCGCGCGGAATTATGAACTAGCCAATCTTTTGTTGGTCCGTTCATGTCTTCCGATAAATTGGAAGTGCTCATCGAAAAGCCTAGTGCAAACATTTCAGGCAACACAATAATGTCTGAATCCGAAATATTGTCGATTAGTCCATCTAGTTGAGTCAAGTTGGCCTCTCTATCCTGCCAAACAATATCATATTGCAGTGCAACAATTCGCAAGTCATGAAGAGTCATGCCCGCAATGTACCATTATACAATGAATACTACCGTTCGAACTCCGTATATCCTTTAGGGATGACGAATAATTCTTTGTCTAAGGCTTTGGATTCCATATTGGTTACTGTTAGTTCGCCGAGTAATTCGCCAGATTTTGTTGACTCCGCTGCGTACATGGGAAAAAACGATCGATTTTCAGCAATCGTTAAAAAGTACACTGAAAATTTCTCTCTTCGATTGAGAACATTGAGCAATGGAATGAAAAAGTTGTATTCGCCTTTAGACATCCAAAAAGAAATAGATCGATCTTGTCTGTCATTTTTTACAATCCATTCCTCACAGGTTTTTCCGTGAATCTCTTTAGTTTTTCCTGTAGCTTTAACTTTGGTTGCAAGTTTCGGTGAAGGTCTTCTATTTGAAACTTCGAAAAACAATTTCCTAGTCGGATTCAGCGCAAATATTTTTTTTGATTCAAGATTGACGAGCTGAATTCCTTCAACATCTCCATTGGTGTTCAGCTCTTCAATTCGCACATTTTGTCCGCTGACATAATACTTGTACTTGATAAAGACACTGCCTTTTTTCCTGGTGAAATCGATAATGCCTTGGAATTGTGAGAAGCATGAACCAGCTAAAAGCAAGCACACAGCGAAGGAAATACTTTTTGCAAGGTGAATATTCATAGTTAGTAGTTTCAATTAATCAAAGGTGATCTAAATATATAAAATTACCTTTATGCCTTTCAACAACCATTCCATTTACTTGTAAATGTCATTATCTAAAAAAGAACTTGGTGTTCAAGGTGAACGAGTTGCTACGGATTGGTTACAACAAAATGGTTTTCTCGTTGTCGCCAGAAATTGGCGCTACAGGAGGTTTGAAGTCGATATAATTGCTCGCAAATCGGGTTTTGTAATTTTTGTTGAAGTAAAAACTCGAAAAGGAGTCAGTTTCGGAGAGCCGATTGAATTTGTTTCTTTGAGTCAGGAAAAGAATCTTGCAGAGGCTGCACAAGCATACGTAGAGGCAGAGGATATAGATGATGAGATAAGATTTGATATTATTGGGATTGTTTTACGAGGGAATGAAGTGCCAAAAATTACACATTTGGCAGACGTATTCAGACCTTTGGTGTAGTTAATGTTTTAATATGTAGCTAAGTGTGTTAGTTTACTGCCGTTAATAATATGTTTGGTTAGGTATAACCTTGGATGTAAATTACCCGTTAATAGTTCATGCAAAATCAAAAGTTGACGATTTTTAGTTTACTCTTCTTGAGTGTAATTAGGCTTTTTGGTCAATCAAATGGAGATGGGCAAAGTCATGGTTCTGTGTCGTTAACGGTAATATATGATCAGAAAATTCATGAAGAGCAGTGGGATACACTTGCCCAGCCGCAGTTTTGGAAAAAAGTTGTGACAACATCGGAAGACACTTGTTTTGTTAATGTAGCTTCTACTCGTCAGGTCATCGGTGTGCTTGACTTTGAATGTTGGAATAAAAGATCTGATGAGTACAAGGGTAAGTTTCGGGATAGCCTAAGGGAACTACACGGTTTAGTTAACCAAGAGCAGATTTATGTTACTTCGGGAAAGAAAGATTTCTATCGTTTGGATGAAGTTCTCCCAAGCGTTGGAAAGGGGATAAATATTTTTGTTGAAGAGGGAGTAGATCCATGGTATGCCCAAACCATTTTATTAATTGAAAGTCCGGGTAGATTGGAGTATTCAAATGTAGGAGCTTATGGATCTTTTCAGTTAATGAAGTCGGTAGCCCGGTCTCATGGCCTTACCGTAAATCGGAAGATTGACGAGAGGAAAGACTTTGATAAATCGGCTAAATGTGCCGCAAGTCTAATAAAAAATACGTGTGTTCCACATGCGAAGGCGATTCTAGACAGCTTCAATATAGAGTTCAATGAATCAGAGCTGTGGTGCAGATTATTTGTGCTTCATGTTTATCATGCCGGAGCTGCAAATGTTAAGGCAGTTGTTGAGCATATTAATCCGACAGAAGGAGGAATGGGTCTAATTACCAAACTTTGGACAACGCAATATGGCGCATTTCGAAATGCGTCTCAAAATTATACGCAAGTTGCCCTTGCCTGTTTGCTGCGGTTCGAAGAAATTACTAGAGATAGTTTCGTTAATGACTACCGCTCCAGTGTTCAGTAAGATCTGAACATTGTTTGTAGAAAGTTATAGGCATTCGATGGGGCGGGCTTGAAATCATACTAATTGTATGATTTAGATCATGTTGTTTTTTTGGTGTTAAAATAACTTAGTTTTATACAGTTATTAATACATCACACCATTATGAAAAGAATTTACTACATGGCTGCAGCTATGACGTTGGCTGTGGCTGGAAATGCACAAACGTCTGAAATCCAAAATCATGTAAGCAGTAAAGGGGCTATTTCTACAGTTCCAGGTAACCAGGTATCAGCGGATATCGGAACTCGATCGACTATTTATTACACCGCTAATTTTGACACAAGTTGGAATGGTTGGACTGCCGAAATACAAAGTGGAAATGTTGGTTTTGAGTTGACCACTACTGGACACGCAAATTCGGCAGGTTCTAGTTTTGCAATTCCAGCTTTGGCCTCTACAAGTGAGGTTCAATGGGTGGTTTTGGATTCTGATGCTAAAGGAGCATCTGGAACAGAGGAAAATGCCACTCTCACTTCGCCTATTCTTGATTTGTCTGAACCAGTACAGAACGGGGTTCCGTTGGCAATAACGTTTGATCAGTTTTTTGCTGAATGGACCGACCCTGTTGATGAGTTGGCCTATGTTGAGGCTAGCACAGACTCTGGTGTTACCTGGCATGGAGTGACGGTTAACGACGGGGTGGGAAGAGATAACAGACCTAATCCTGAACGAATTTATGTAAATCTAACAGAGCTCATTGCAGGAGGAGATTCTAGTCAAGTCCAAATTCGTTTTCGATGGTACGGTAGCTGGAATTACGGATGGCAAATTGACAATGTTAACATTGAAGAAATGGCAAACTTCGACGGAGAAGTGGCTCATGTTTGGCGGGAAAGATCTGATTTTTTATTCAATAGTTATTGGGAAATCCCGATTACTCAGGCTCCTAACTTGGATACAGTTAGTGCTATATTCATGAATAATGGAGGTTTCGAATTGAAGGATTTTGACGTTGCTGTGTCTGTTGTTGGTTCTACTTCTGGAGAGGTGGCAACTGGTTCAACTACAATTGCTAGCTTGGGTAGTTTAAAGCGCGATACTGTTGGCGTTCCGGTTGGATTTCAGCCAACAACTCAAGAAACCTTTACAACACACGTTTATCTCTCGAACGATGAAGTTGCAGGAAACGACTCCGGTTCCTCTTCTTTTCAAATTACTGAGTACCACTATTCACACTATAAGCAACCAACAGCCGAGAATGAGAGTGTGTGGAACATAAATCATGAAGGTGAAGGGTCAATCGGGTCGGTGTTCCGTATTGTTGCCGATCAGGATTTGCACTTTGTTGAGTTTAAATTTGGACCTGGAATGGCTTTGGGAGCAGATTACTTTTTAATGATCAAGGAGGTGCTCACCGGAATTCAAGATGTTTCTGATCTTTACGAGGGTACATTTCAAGTAACGGCTGACGATACAAGTCGTGGAGCAGGATGGGTGAGTTTTCCTCTAACTGAGCCGCAAGCTCTTGTAGCAGGTAACTATTATATTGCTGAGATACTATCTTACGATGCCCAGCAAGATCCTATTTCAATAAGAACTAACGTTGATGGAAATGGTGATAGATCCGCCACAGCGTATGGTCCTTTTGGAACGAATAAGCTTGTTAACAGGTTTTATGGGTGGCAGTTTACTCCTGCGATTCGATTAAATTTCGAACCTGTTTCCTCTGTAGAAGATTTAGGTAGTCTTGCAAGCATCAGGTGTTTTCCAAATCCAGCATCACAAATAGCCACACTTAGTTATTCAACAACTGAAGATGCAATTGTGGATATTATTCTGTCTGACGCCACCGGAAGAGAAATTGAAAATTGGACAGTGCATAATTTGGCTGGAGAAGTGCACGCCATTGACTACAATGTTGCTGGTTTAGAGAACGGAGTTTATTTCTTTACAATTACTGAAGGGTTAAATTCAACCACCAGAAAAGTAACCATAGCCAAATAAAATAGTTTTTTAAATAGCGGGCCGCTCGTATCAATCGGGCGGCTTTTTTAGTGTGCCTGGCATGGGCAATAATTTTAGGGTTAAAGTCCCGAATACGCCTTTGTAGTGGGAAGTGTTAGCTAAAGGCAAGGTTGTCCACCGCGAGGTGGAATCTGAAGGAATTTGGCGGCAAAGCTCTGGTCTGACGAACAGGAATCACATATGGAGGCAGTCGCGGTTGGATGAGCTTGCTAAACGAAACGAAGTCCGAAACTACACAGGAAGCTGCGGATGTAAATGTGGCAGATATATGGAGCAGAAGTTATTGTTCTTACCCAGGGATGACAAACCACTTTAAAAGACTGGTTTTTTTTCAGTCAGAAAGTGCTGGTGTTTACCTGCGTTATATTATTGGCAAAGAAGGTAGCCAATCTTTTTTTTAAGACTTGACTATGACAATAGGACAGAACCCGAATATACGTTAAAAGCCCACGGGCGGCAGAACGGGTGCTGCAAAGCATTACAAACTTCCTTGAAAATGAATTGAAGCTTAAGGTAAATCGTAACAAAAGCGGAATACGCCGTCCAACTTCGATGAAGCTACTGGGCTACAGTTTCTACCGGGGGAAATTCGGATACCGTGGAAGAAATAATAATCTTTCAGGGGTAAAGGGTTGGATTTTAGATTAGGTTGCATCAAAATCTAAAAGTTAGTATACTCGCAAGGAGTTATTAACGAAACTAAGCATTATGAAAACAATATTTTTTATTTTGATTTACGCTTCAGCTATGGTTTGCCCAAGTTTTGGACAAGAAACAAAAAAGTATGAGCCTGGTGTGCCAAATAGCCAGGGCGAGAATTCTGAATTGGAATTGCGCGGAGCGATTTATTATTCTGAAGATTTTGATGGTGGTTGGAATGGCTGGAAGGCCGAAATCCAAGATGGGCCAGTTGGCTTTGAAATAGTAAGTTCGTTTAACAATCAGTACGTAGACGCATTAAAAACGTCTACACCTACCAAATGGGTTGTTCTGGATTCAGATGGTAAAGGGAAAAAAGGCCAGTCAGAAAAAGCGACACTGACTTCTCCTTCTATCGATTTGACTGAACCTTTGAAAAATGGTGTACACGTTGGTTTGCAGTTTGATCAGTATTTTCGTGAATGGACTAATCCTGTTGATGAAAAACTGTATGTAGAGGTAAGCTCGGATTCTGGAACTACTTGGAAGGGACGAACAATTAGTGACAAAGTAGGAAGATTTTCAAGACCTAATCCTGAACGAATGATTGTCAAAATTAGTAATCTTATTACCGGAGGAGATTCTTCCAATGTTCAGATTCGATTCCGCTGGGAAGGAAGCTATAACTATGGTTGGCAAATTGACAATGTGCTGGTTCAGGAGATGGATCGTTATGATGGAGAGTTGATTAAGGCTTGGAAGGAAAACAAAAATTATATTTATAATGATTATGCTAAAATTCCTGCTAGCCAAGAGCGACAAATTGATACAGTAAGTTATACAATTTATAATCGTGGCGGTGAAAGTATGAGAAATTTCGATGTAGCCGTTAGTATTGTAGGCTCGATTTCTGGCGAAGTTGCAACAGGAAGTGTTATTGTCGATTCTTTGAGCAGTATGAAAACCGATACCCTAAACATTCCATTAGATAACAAGTTGACGCTTACAAGTATCGAAAAGTATACTTCATATGTTTATTTGGTTGGAGATTCTGTTTCTGGAAATGATTCAAGTTCTATCGGTTACGAGGTTACGCAAAATATTTTCACTCATTATACTGAGCCTGATTCTTTTTCTGGAAATTCCGAGATAACGGATAGTAGTGAAGGGGAAAGGTCTATAGGTACTGTATTCCATATTACAAAGGATCAAAAGTTTCGACGGGTCCAAGTAAAGTTTGGATCAAAAATGAGTACTGAAGATGATTACGTCTTATTTATAAGAAAACTAAATAATGGCATTCAAGACGTTTCGGATTATGCAGAAGTTGAATTTAAGCTAACGGCGAGCGATATTACTGAGCAAGCTGGTTGGGTAAATATTGATTTAGAAGAGACTGTTCTGCTTGAGGAAGGGGTGTATGTTGTGGAGATCTGGTCCTATGACTGTAAAACATCACCATTGTCTGTTCTTGCCATACGGCATAATAGCTGGCGGGATAAGTCTACAGTTCGGTGGGGGCCTTTTGGATCTGGTGGTAATGCAATAAATCGTTATTGGGGATGGAAGTACACTCCGGCAATCAGACTAGATTTTGACCCTACGGTCAATGTGGCAGAGAATCAAAGTAATGTTTTGGAATTATCGGCCTATCCTAATCCAAGTTTAGGAAATGTTAATGTTCGGTACCAGGTGGTTGATGATTCTGACGTTCATTGTACGCTGCATGATGCCACAGGAAAGCTTGTTAAGATATGGGATTTTGAAGGTCAGAAGGAAGGATTGCATATGTTGGAAATTGATGGAACTCAATTCAAAAATGGAGTTTATCAGCTGTCGATTACTGATGGCAGTAATACGTTGACAGAGAAAATAACGATTCTTAAGTAAGAGAAATTTTACCACGAAAAAGGCCGGTTCAAACATTTGAACCGGCCTTTTTTAATGCTTTATTATTCCCTTATAGGATCAGCATGGCGTCGCCATAACTATAAAATCTATATTTTTCTTTGATTGCTTCTTGATAAGCTTCCATCATTAAATCATACCCTCCAAAAGCCGACACCATCATTAGTAAAGTAGAAAGTGGAGTATGAAGGTTTGTAATCATACAATCCGCAATACTAAAATCATATGGTGGGAAAATGAAACGGTTTGTCCACCCGTCAAATTCTTTTAGCATGCCATCCGTAGAAACCGAAGATTCGATTGTTCGCATCGAGGTTGTTCCGATAGCACAAACCTTTTTCTTGGCTCTTTTGGTTTTGTTTACCCGTTCGGCAGTAGCAGCAGAAATAATTGCCTGTTCTGAATCCATTTTGTGCTTCGTTAAATCTTCAACCTCGACAGGCCGGAAAGTTCCAAGTCCGACATGAAGCGTAACTTCTGCAAAATCAACGCCTTTCAGCTCTAATTTTTTCATTAGCTGTTTGCTGAAATGTAATCCGGCAGTTGGAGCGGCAACCGCCCCTTCTTCCTTCGCAAAAATAGTTTGATACCGTTCTTCATCAGAAGGTTCTGGTTTTCTCTTGATATATTTCGGAAGTGGAGTTTCGCCTAATTCGGTAATTGTTTTTTTGAAGTCTTCGTGTGGTCCGTCAAATAAAAATCTGAGCGTTCGTCCTCTAGAAGTTGTGTTGTCAATTACTTCAGCAACTAATGAGTCATCTTCGCCGAAGTAAAGCTTATTTCCGATTCTAATTTTTCTCGCCGGGTCAACCAAAACATCCCATAAAAGGCTTTCTCGATTCAATTCACGAAGCAAGAATACCTCAATTTTAGCACCTGTTTTTTCCTTATTGCCGTACATTCTTGCAGGAAACACTTTCGTATTGTTGGTAATCATCAGGTCGCCGTCATCGAAATAGTCCAGAACGTCTTTAAAAACTCGATGTTCCAGTTTTCCAGTTGCTCGGTTCACCACTAAAAGTCGTGATTCGTCCCTGTTTTCTGCTGGATACTCCGCCACTAATTCCTCTGGAAGATCGAATTTAAATTGAGATAATTTCATAACCTACTTTTGCGTATGATAAAGACCGCGAAGTTAAAACTTTTGATAATCTATACCAACTTCATTTGGTGAATGCTGATTACTGTACTTTTATGCCTTATAATATCAAGATTATAAGTAGGTTGTGTAGAATAACTTGTTTTATTCGGAAGTTTGTAACGTGCTCAGAAACTGTTCTGGAGATTGGGCTTGATCGACCGAAAAGTCTCCAATTTTGGTTCGACGCAATTCTATAAGATGCCCGCCAGAATTCAAATTTTGACCAATATCATGCGCCAAAGATCTGATATAGGTTCCTTTGCTGCAGCTTACCACAAATTCCAAGGTTTGTTCATCAATTGGCGTTAATTGCAAATGGTGAATAGCTATTTTATTTGGTTTCAACACTACTGTATCGCCCTTTCTTGCCTTTTCGTAGGAGCGCACGCCATCAACTTTTTTTGCGGAGAATATCGGGGGAACTTGATTTTGTTCTCCTAAAAACGATTGAGTGACCTCTTCGATCATTTTTTTCGTAATGTGTGAAGTTTCAAAAGTCCGATCAATTTCAGATTCCAGATCGTACGAAGGAGTGGTTGCGCCTAGTTTGATTTTGCCTGTGTATTCTTTTGTTTGACTCTGATAAGATTCGATGCTTTTGGTCATCTTCCCAGTGCACAATATCAATAATCCTGTAGCTAAGGGGTCTAGGGTGCCAGCATGCCCGACCTTTATTTTTCGAACGTTACAATATCTCCTTAGTCGATTTCTAATCTTTCCAACAACGTCAAACGATGTCCAGTTTAAAGGCTTGTCGATTAAAATTATTTGTCCTTCTATAAAGCTGTTCGGTTCCAAATAAATGCTAATTAATTAGAAATATGGCCACAATTCCAACAAGAAAACAGTAAATGGAAAAGTAGATTAGTTTACTGCTTTTAACGAGTTTAATCATCCAGGTACAGGCCAAAAGCCCGGTCACAAACGCGGCGATAAATCCAAGTGCTAATGGAAGAGTTTGCGCAGAGGAAATGGCAAATTGATCGTCCATGATATCTTTTGCAATTTTTCCAAAAATCAACGGAACAACCATTAAAAAGGAAAACCTTGCAGCTTTCTCTCGATCAACCCCAAGCAACACCGAAGTGGAAATGGTAGCACCAGATCTTGATACACCTGGTAAAATTGCAATTGCCTGCGAAACACCAATTATAACAGAATCAGTAAAAGAAACTTTGCGATCAGTTTTTTTTGCTCGGTCGGCAAGAAGTAGCAAAAGTCCGGTTAAGATGAGCATGCAGCCAACCAATGTTGTTTGACCTGTAAAGAAACTTTCGATTTGCGATTCCAAAAGCACCCCAATAAGAGCGGCTGGAATCATAGATAATACAATTTTCAACGAGAATTTGGTGTCGTCGTTCCATTGGAATTGGAGCAGACCTTGGATGATTTGTTTGACTTCTCTTCTAAATATAACTAGGGTGCTAAGAGCTGTGGCGAAATGTAGAACAACTGTCATTAGCAGCCCTGTTTCTCCGTCGACTTTCGTTAGCGCTTTTGCTAATTCGATATGCCCACTACTGCTAACTGGTAAAAATTCAGTCAAACCCTGAATAATGCCAAGAATAATGGCATTGATGATCTCTTCCATGAGCAACGAGATGTTGAAGGTTTAAAGTGGGTTTAGTTTTTTTTCATGATTGCGTATCCGCATAAAATCAGTCCGATAACAACAACAATTGGAGCCAATGTTATTCGTCTAAAACTGAAAATCTCTTCACTAAATACGGCTGGATCTTCTGAACCGCCACCACTCATTAGAATGAAACCAATAATTTCAATGACCAATCCAACGATTAGAAGAATGTAATTCTGTTTGTTGTAAATCAGTTCTGGTGAGTTGCTGTTATCTTGTTTTGACATGGTTGAAAATTTAATGTAATTGACTTGTTTCAAGTCTTATGTATCTTCTTAAAGCGAAAAAAGTAGATAAATATGAAATAAACATTCCACCTAAAATTATCGCCGAAAATAGAATGACAAAGATCTGAAAATCTTTCTGTACCCCAAGTTCGCGAATGGTATCAACGTATTGAGTTTCGTTTCCTGATAGAATAACACTTGGCATGAAATGGGCTACTCCGAACATGAGCCCACAAAATAATCCAATGGATAATATTCCTCCGATAGACCCTTGTAAAAGTGATTGTTGCAAAAATGGTTTGCGTATAAACCTGTGTCGCGCACCAACCAATTGCATTGTTTTTATTAAGAATCGCTGCGAAAAAATCGCTAGTCTAATAGTGTTGTTAATTAATGCGATAGCCACTACAAGCAATATTCCGGCCAATACCAAGATTACCAGTTTTAGCACGGCCATTCCTTTTTGAACCGTTAGAAATTGGGCCCGGTTATAATATACTTCTTCCAAAATGCTGTTCTTTCGAGCCATTATTTCTGCCTCAAATACTTTGACGCTATCTACGTCCACGAAATTTGCATCAAACCGAACCTCAATTAAGGCATGTAATGGGTTATAATCAATAATTTCGAATGCGTCGTCACCAAGTAGGCGTCCCATTTGAGCGGCAGCAGAGTCTTTTGAAATAAACTTGGCCGAAGTCACGTACGGAGCCAAGCGTAGTTCTTTTTCCAGTTTAAGCATCTCGTTGTCGTTAATGCCGTCTCGGAAGTATAAATCGACTTGTACTTCTTCCTTTACCTTTGCTTGTAGGTCATTAGTTTTTAATACAATCCAACCGAACACACCAAGAAAAAACAGTACAAGGGAAATACTGAAAACGGTATATACCGAAGATGTCCTATTTTTTCGTTTGGATTTGCTTTGCATTTCAATTTCCGAAGGTAACAATTTGATAATGCTGGTAGGGTCAGCAGGGTAAATTATTCGAAAATTGAATGTTGATTAGTTGAACAATTGATTGTTGAGTACAAAGGACGTTTTGGTGCTTGGATAAAGGTGTTTCAAAACCTTATATTTGATTTAAATTTAATCTTAAGTAATGAACAGAAAAATGATTGCTGCCTGTGCTATGGCAGCGTTGCTTGCTAGTTGTGGTGGCACAGGCGAGACCGAGAAAAAAGTAGAGAGTGAAGAAACCGTTGAACATGTTGAGGCGAAGCCTGTTGTTGCATCGTATGCTGTAAATACTGCAGAAACAACTCTAGGGTGGAAAGGAAGTAAAAGCCCAGAGGACGCTCACAATGGAGGAATCGCTGTTTCAGGCGGTACTATTGAAATTGCTGACAATGTGATTACTGGAGGTTCGTTTACAATTGATATGGCCTCAATAACTTGCAAGGATTTAGAGGGTACAGAGTATGCAGAAAAGTTGGTTGGTCACTTAATGAACCAAGATTTCTTTTTGGTTGATTCTTTTGCTACAAGTTCCTTTGAAATTACTGCTGTTTCAGATAGTAATGTTACTGGAAATTTAATTGTTCTTGGTGTTGGGAAAGAAGTTAGTTTCCCAGTTGCTGTATCAGTTAGTGAAGATAAAGTGGAGGCTAAAGGAACGTTTGGTATCGATTTTACTGGTTTTGGTGTTGCTGGTTTAGGTTCAACTGAGGAAGCTCATGAACATGAGGAAGGAGAAGATCATGAAGAGGAAGAAACGATTAGTCCAATAATTGAGTTTGATTTAAACTTGGTTGCGAACAAGAAGTAATTGAAAAACTTCTGAGGCATTTAAAAAGGGGACCAATAGTCCCCTTTTTTTGTGCTTAATAAAACGGAAGATGGAATTCCTGTTGGCTTCCATTAGAAATCGGTATAATTCCTAAAACATCAAAATTTGGTGTGTTTCCAAAGTTGTTTAACAATTTTGTGGGGGCAATCATGAAAATTTTAGGGCGTGACTTACTCAATAGATTCGCCGGAGTAATTTTCATGGAAAAACTCCAAGTACTTATCCACATCTTTATTCAGATACAGCGCAGAGTAGTTTTTGTCTGTAATAACAAAATACTTAAGGTCCTTGTTGTATTCCTTCACATGGTTTTGGTCCAATTTGAAAGCAAGGTAATAGTCCATTGCCTCCTCTTTGTTTTTAAGGCCACGCACTCGAATAGCTTGTCTGTCCAGATCGATAAATCTCGCTTTGATTTCAAGGTTTTTGGATCCAAACATGGATGCATTGAACTTCATTACAGCGCTTTTGGCAGCGTTGACACTTCCTTTAGAATTCGGAAAAACGAGCACGAACATATGGTCTAATTCAGGGGCGTAGATGTACGAATTACCGTTGTTTTTTGCCTGCTCAATAGACTTACGGTTTTTCAGTAGTTCCATCAAGTCATTCGCACGGCTATTAAATTCGGTTCCTTTACAATTTTCCAGAACCTCTTCCAGGGCTTTTTGAAGTGGTTTTGTGTTTTCTAAACCAGATGTTTGCGCCCCGGTTGCCATGGCCTTTAAATAACGATAGTGACAAATAAATTGATTGTCATTTCCTTGTTTGTCAATAACGTTTTGTGATTCTTGAATAACTTGGCTGTATTGGCCGGCTAAAAAGCGATTATAAGTTTTTGCATAAATTTTTTCTTGTTGGTTTTTGGCCGTCTCTTGTTCTTCTTTCCAGTTAGGGTTCTGAATGATTTTGGCGTATTCGCTATTTGGAAAGTCGTTGATAATAATGTTTTTGTACTTGTTTGAATTTTTAGAATCATTTTTTGACTTGTAGATTAGGTACAAGTGGTACATCCCAGAAAGACCGTTTTCGGATTCACGAAATCTAGTGGCTAAATCTTCGAATGCCTTAATTGACTCAGGGAGATCATCCAAATTTTCTTTGTACAGCATTCCGATTTTGTACAGTGCATCAATAATTTTATCGTTGGAAGCAGCAATTTCTTCGTCTGATCTAGGAACATTTTTCGTGTAGTATTTTACGGTGTACTCTGGTTTTTCACCACCCGATTCAGTCGATGAATTGTTAGCTTCTTCAGATCCTTGAAACGAATTACTTTGCTTATCCGACCTTCTCCAATTGTCTTCTAGAGCTCTGCCTCCCCATTTACTTTTAAAGTTTCCGAAGCCTGCTTTTTTTGCAGTCGCGTTCCAAACCCAAAAATTTCCGTTTCCACTTCCTGCACCATTCGGAAAAACAGTTTTGCCATTATTTGCTTCCAGCGAAGACATTAATGCTTGTTCTTCTTTTTCAGCTTGTTCTCTCTCCTTAAGGGATTTTATCAAATCTCTTACGTGTTCTTCTAATTCTGTAGTGCTCAGTGGTGCTAACTTTTGAAGACTGTCTTGAAGGTGGACGATATCCAGGTTTTCAATTAACGAGTTGAGTACAGCACTTTTTTCTCTGACTGAAGCATACTTTTCATGCGTTTCAGGAAGAATGGTTGATGTACTGTCGTAGTAAAGTTGGGCCAAACGATAACTTTTAACCTCTAGGTAAAGTTCTGCCAAACGAGTATAAGATTTGCTCTTCTGGTTAATGTTATCTGTGCTGTTAGCAACAGAAAGCTCTAAGTATTCAATGCCTTTTTCTCTATCTGGTTTGTTCAGTTCAATTTCTGCAAGAGCGTAATAAATCTGATCAAGGAAATCTACATTTTTTACGTCTTTAGACATCTTAATTAGTTGTCTTTTCAAATTTCTACTATCTCCCCCGTTGTACGCAAGTGCTTGAAAAATGGTAGCATAAAATTCCATTTCGTAGCCAGGGTTCATTCGGATTACCTTAGCATAGTAATCTTTGGATTTTTGTTCTTCTCCTAATTTTTGGTACACCTGGCCTAAAATGAATGTTAGCCGTTTTTTGAATTTCCTCTGGCATTTACAATCAAGAGCAGCTTCTAGTTTTTCTGCTGCTTTGCTGTATTTCTGCTGTCTTAGGTATAAATCAGCATAAACCGCTTCAACATCGCATTGGATTTTTTTCTCTGGATATTCTGCTGGTTTAGCTGGTTCATTTTTAGAAGCTTTCTTCTTAGATTTACTTTTTTTGGTGGGCTTTTTCTTTTTCAATTTTTTTTCTTTGGCCTGCTTTTTAGCTTCAGCTTGTTCCTTTCGTGTGTTGTTAAGTCCGTCGAGAAATTTTTGCGTGTGATAAAAATCGCCCATTTCCAGATAGGTTCTAGACAACCAAAGCTCGGCCCAATATTTCGACACGTCTTTGTCGTATTGCAAGCGCATATAATTGAAGGTTTCTTTTGCTTGCTGAAATTCATTTTTATAAAAATGAGCTTGCCCGATTACGTACCAGTTCTCGTCAATCCATTTGCACCATTCCGTTTTTCGATACTGGCCAGTCTTTTTTTCTGGCATGGCGTGCCTTTGAATTACCGTACCGCATTTGGAAATCGCAGTATCCATATTTGGATAAAGCGGTTTTGAGGTGATTTTGTCGGGGGTTTTGTAAACCGGAAGTATTTTTTCGTAGTCTTCTTTGTAGGTTCGTTCAAAACCGTCAAGGGATTCTCGGACTAATTCTCTTCCGTTAAAGTAACCGTTATAATGCGCGGTAAGATTATGGTAGCTCCGGTTTACAAGAGCGTTTTTATCCGCATAACATCCTGCAGCAAAAAGCATTACGGCAGGAATAATAAACTTGAACACACGTAGTCTTACTGGTGTCATTTTGAAATAAATAGTTACTAACGTAATAATGCACAAAAATATTTTATTTGATCGGATTTTTAAATGGTTACGGTTAATAACTTGTGTTTATCATGGTTGAACAAGAATTGCGATATTTGTCTGTTATCAAATTGAACCGTTGAATAAGAAGCAGGACAACGACAAAAATAGCTGGATAGACAAGATTCGGCAGAGGGTAATATGGGTCGCAGTAGATGAAGAAACTTTTGAAGAACGTTTCTCGTTCGGGGTCTCCAAACTAAACCTGATTTATTACGTGGCCTTTTTTACCATATTGGTAATGGTGTTTTCATGGATTCTTATCGCTTACACACCAATTAGGACGTACATACCGGGATATCCGGATCCGGATGTAGAAGTTTTTAAAGCTAATCTCGAAAGGGATAATCTTCAGCTTTTAGACGAACTCGAAGCTATGTCTGATGTTCAAAAAATGTATCGTGCGTCCGTAATGGATATATTGAATGGTCTGGAACCAAAAACACCTGTTGAACAGGATTCTGGAGTGGTCGTTTCTTCGGACGTAGAATTTCGAAAATCGCTTGCGGATTCTGCATTCGTGGCTGATTTAAGGGCTGAAGAGAAATATGATTTGGATGTTAATTCGGGAATAGTTCAACGGGATCACGAATTAGCCGGAATTCATTTTTTTCCACCGCTTAAAGGAGGAATTTCCTCTCCTTTCAATAAGGATCAGGGGCATTTCGGTGTGGATATTATTGCTCCAGAAGATGGAATTATTTGTGCGACATTAGATGGGGTAGTGACGATTGCAGCTTGGACTGTAGGTGATGGACACATTATTCAGTTACAGCACGGGCACAATATAGTGTCCATTTGCAAGCATAATGCAGTTTTATTGAAAGAGTTGGGAGAAGAAGTTAAGGCTGGAGAGCCAATCGCAATAATTGGTAACAGTGGAGAACATTCAACGGGATCGCATTTACATTTCGAATTGTGGTATAAAGGAAGTGCGCTGAATCCTGAAAATTTTATCGTTTTTGAATAATTTGACCGTATGGGATTAAAGTCGGTATTGAGCAAGCTTATTGCTCGGCAGGTGGCTAATAATATCAAAAAATGGAGTTCTCACCCGATTGAAACGCAAAATAAAGTGTTCAAGGAATTGATGCAAGGGGGGGGTAAGACAAAGTTCGGTGCAGACCATAATTTAGGTAAGGTTGAAACTTATGAAGATTTTAAACAGGCCGTTCCTGTTCAAGATTATGAAGGTTTAAAGCCGTATATTGAAGATGTAAAGCAAGGAGCTTCGGACGTTTTGTGGCCTGGCCGCCCGATTTATTTCTGCAAAACTTCTGGTACTACTTCAGGGGCTAAGTACATTCCCTTAACAAAAGAATCGATGCCTAATCACATTGATTCTGCTAGAAACGCCTTGTTAATGTATATCGCAGAAACGGGTCGATCGGAATTTGTTGATGGCAAAATGATTTTCTTACAAGGAAGTCCAGTTTTGGAAGAAGTCAATGGGATTAACTTTGGGCGGCTTTCAGGAATTGTTGCGCACCATGTTCCTAATTATTTGCTGAAAAATAGAATGCCCAGTTATGATACTAATTGCATTGATGATTGGGAGCAGAAAGTAGATGCAATCGTTGAGGAGACATTGTCCGAGAAAATGACTTTGATAAGCGGTATTCCGGCGTGGGTTCAAATGTATTTTGAACGATTACAAAATGCAACAAATGGTAAACAGATAAAGGATGTATTTCCTGATTTTTCTTTATTTGTATATGGTGGGGTGAATTTCGAACCGTACAGACAAAAATTTAAGCAATTGATTGGTAAACATATCCCGTCAATTGAACTTTATCCGGCATCGGAAGGTTTTATCGCATTTCAGGATTCGCAAAAGGAGGATGGAATGTTGCTGGTTCTAAATAAGGGCATCTTTTATGAGTTTATTCCGGCCGAAGAATTCTTCGACGATAATCCAACTCGTATAAGTTTGGCCGAGGTTCAGGTTGGGGTAAATTACGTTATCATTCTCAATACAAACGCTGGGTTGTGGGGATATAATATTGGAGACACCGTGAAGTTTGTTTCCACATCACCTTATCGTGTAGTGGTTACTGGCCGAATTAAACATTTTACATCTGCATTTGGAGAGCACGTAATAGCCGAGGAAGTTGAACAAAGTATGAAGAGTGCTTGCGATAATTTTGGGTGTAGTGTTACCGAATTTACGGTTGCGCCTCAAGTCAACCCTATGGAGGGAGAATTACCCTATCACGAGTGGTTTGTAGAGTTCGATGGTCAACCAGAAAATTTGGATCAATTTAGATTATATATTGATAGGCAAATGCAGGCCAAAAATCCATATTATCTTGATCTTTTGGAAGGTAATGTTTTACAGCCATTAAAAATTACACCCATTCAAACCGGTGGATTTGTTCGGTTTATGAAAGATCGTGGGAAACTAGGGGGGCAGAACAAGATTCCAAGGCTTGGCAACACCAGAGAGATAGCAGATCAATTAAAGCCTTATCATTCATAGATTTTACAGCCCATTTGACCTAATCGTAAGTCAGGATTTAATTGGTAATTGTGGTTCGTTGGATGTGTTGGCGCAATTGGTTGAATTGTACACTGCGCAAAGCCTACGCGAAATTTGGCGTTTAAGAATTAAACAAATACTTTTGCCCCCCAATTTTTTGAACTAATTCATAGCACTAATGGATAAATTGATTTATGTACTGCCGGCATTCGGAATTGTAGGGCTGTTGGTAATGGCCATTAAGTCTTCTTGGGTGAACAAACAAAACCCCGGAGATGATAAAATGGTTAAGCTTGCGACTTACGTAAGAGATGGGGCGATGGCATTCCTAAAGGCTGAATATAGAGTATTGGCCATTTTTGTTGTGATTGCAGGGGCCATGTTGGGAGTTATTTCCGGTATGGTTGAAACTACTCACTGGTTTATTGTTGTTGCTTTTGTAATTGGTGCAGTATTTTCGGCGATTGCGGGAAATATTGGAATGAGAATCGCGACTGCTGCTAATGTTAGAACTACACAAGCGGCAAGAACCAGTCTTCCTGAGGCGTTGAAAGTTTCTTTTACTGGTGGGATGGTAATGGGACTTGGTGTAGCTGGGTTAGCCGTGTTTGGTCTTAGTGCATTATTTGCTTTGTTGTTTGTTTGGTTCATGGGAGGTGAATGGACAGGTACGGATAATATGACAATCGTTCTGGAAGCTCTTGCAGGATTTTCGCTTGGAGCTGAGTCAATCGCATTATTTGCGAGAGTAGGAGGAGGTATTTACACAAAGGCGGCAGACGTTGGAGCTGACTTGGTAGGGAAGGTCGAGGCTGGAATCCCAGAAGATGATCCTCGAAACCCAGCTACAATTGCCGATAACGTTGGTGATAACGTTGGTGACGTTGCAGGAATGGGTGCTGATTTATTTGGATCTTATGTTGCAACCGTTTTGGCTGCAATGGTTCTTGGAAACTATGTTATTAGAGACATGGGAGGAAGTATTGCAGACGAATTTGGTGGTATTGGACCAATCTTGCTTCCGATATTGATTGCGGGAGTGGGAATTATATTCTCAATTATAGGTGGAGCTTTGATTAAGATTACAGACAATTCTGCTAAGGAAAACGCTGTTCAAAGGGCATTAAATGTAGGGAACTGGGTTTCGATTGGTTTGACGGGAATCGCTTGTTATGCAATCATCAAGTGGACGCTTCCAGAAACAATGCAGATGTCATTTTTCGGGCAAGGAATATTGGAGGTTACTTCAATGGACGTATTTGCGGCTGTTGTAATTGGATTGGTTGTTGGAGCTGCGATATCGTATTTCACCGAATTTTATACTGGACTTGGTAAAAAGCCGGTTAATGAAATTATACAAAACTCAAGTACTGGAGCTGCTACAAACATTATCGCAGGATTGGCAGTTGGAATGAAATCTACATTTGCTCCAATTCTGCTGTTTGCTGGAGCGATTTGGGCGTCATATTATTTTGCTGGATTTTATGGAGTGTCCATTGCGGCTTCTGCAATGATGGCCACTACCGCAATGCAGTTGGCTATTGATGCATTTGGTCCAATTGCGGATAATGCAGGTGGTATTGCTGAAATGAGTGAATTGCCAGATGAGGTTAGGGAGAGAACGGATATTCTTGATTCAGTTGGAAACACTACTGCTGCCATTGGAAAAGGATTTGCTATTGCGTCTGCTGCGCTTACGGCTTTAGCATTGTTCGCGGCTTATGTAACCTTCACAGGAATTGATGGGATCAATATATTCAAAGCAAACGTATTAGCGGCCTTGTTCATTGGTGCTATGGTGCCAGTGGTGTTTTCTGCATTGGCAATGAACTCGGTTGGTAAAGCTGCAATGGAAATGGTAAAAGAAGTAAGACGTCAGTTCAAGGAGATTCCTGGGATTATGGAGTATAAAGCGGAGCCTGAATACGGCAAGTGTGTTGATATTTCTACTAAGGCGGCTTTGAAAGAAATGATGTTGCCTGGAGCTATCACAATTATTTTCCCTGTATTGATTGGGTTCTTGATGGGAGCAGAACCCCTTGGGGCTTACATGGCTGGGGTAGCAGTTTCTGGTGTGCTTTGGGCAATTTTCCAAAACAACGCTGGTGGAGCTTGGGATAATGCTAAGAAGTCTTTTGAAGCTGGTGTTGAAATTGATGGAGAAATGACTTACAAAGGATCAGAAGCACATAAGGCAGCTGTTACGGGAGACACGGTCGGAGATCCATTTAAAGATACTTCTGGTCCTTCTATGAATATTTTAATTAAACTTACTTGTCTTGTAGGTTTGATAATAGCTCCAATTTTGGGAGGGCATACTAGCTCCAAAGAGCATTCAAGTAAGCAGATCAAAGTGGAAAAAAATGAAGCTCAGGCGAATAATACGGTAATTAGTAGCTCCTTATAAACTAGTTTTAACCCCTAATTTGAACTAATAGAGGACCAAATAGATTTTGGAGGTGTTGTAAGATTCTTGGGTCGATTTTGGTTTTGAGGACAATTAATACCCCAACAGGGGTGTTGTTTTTGAGTTTTATCATCATTTTCTTCAAATTCCATCCATCAGCAGCTAAAAATGCATTGATTTGTGGTGACTCTGGAGCTTTGAGATAATTTTGAGCCATTCAAAAAT